>CANBQQ010000040.1 GCA_947371715.1 Flavipsychrobacter stenotrophus | reverse complement strand
CTGATGGTTGTAAGGACACTGTTTACTGGACCGCAACTGTATATCCTGATGCTGTAATTGAAGTGGGCGATTCATTGACATTGTTCCCGGGTGAAAGCTATCATATAGTGCCGGGTACAAATTGCACCTCATTTAGCTGGTTCCCTTATGCAGGCCTTAGCAATCCGCTGATATCAGATCCGGTTGCTACACCAGATGTAAGTACCATGTATGTTGTTACCGCAATTACAGAACACAATTGCGTTACAAGGGATACGCTGAACATATTCGTGGCTGAAGAGTCGCTGCTGGCAATGCCGAATGCCTTTACACCGGGTACGGGGCCAAATAATACATTTAAAGTGATTTTGAGAGGCATAGCATCACTGAATTATTTCAGGGTATACAATCGTTGGGGTAATTTGTTGTTTGAAACTAAGAATTTGAGTGAAGGATGGGATGGCGCTTACAAGGGCGAACCACAGGAAATGGGCGTATATATTTATGACGTTCAGGCTGTTAGCAGCACAGGAAAGAGATTCAATAAAAGAGGCAATGTAACGCTACTCCGGTAAGGCCCGCTAGTTGCATTGTTAATAATTACTACCTGTATTCCTTTGTCTTTCACTATTTAATAAGCAGATAAAGGTAAATACAGCCATGATAAATAAGCGTTTCTTCTTATCGATAATCCTTTGTGTACTAGCCATAAACAACACTATGGCCCAAGCGGTGGGCGATTGTGTCTTTCTTAAAGGCAAGTATGTTGAAATAGGTGTTGCTCCCAATGGCGGTTACGGAAGTACACTTCCGGCACCTGCTACGTATCACCCTAACCTGGGACCGGGCACTACTTTTAATTTCTGGGATCCTGCAGCGGGTTCAGCTACCGTAAGTGCCAACTTTCTGGGATTTGTGGCCGACTATGGCCGTGATGGATGGGGCGTAGGGGCTCCGGGTTATTTCGGAGATTTTTACCTTCCGGGTACACCACAAGAAGGCTGGGCTATAAATGTGAACGGCAGCGAATCTGAAGCATACATACCATCATATAACTCATTTGGACTTCCAACAACTGGTTTTACGGGTACACTAGCCGGTACAAATTTCGGGTATGTAAATTCAGGGGGGATAAGCAAAGGCATATGGAAAGGTAACCAGGGTGCATTGGGTATACGCCAGACAACTATTTTAGATACGACCAAGTTGTTTTTCACGGTTAATGTAGTGCTCACTAATACAGGAGCGACGCCACTTAACAACATTTACTACCTGAGAACTGTGGATCCGGATAATGAGCAGACACAGTCGGGAGACTTCACCACCAGTAATACGATCACGTATCAATTGCCTAGCCCCGGTAACAGGGTCTTAGTTTCTGCAGTAGGTGTAGGTGCATTTGCAACCAATGCATACCTGGGATTGGGTACGAAAGATTGCCGTGCGAAATCTGTGATCTATGACTTTGGTCTGGATCCTGGTGGGGTTTCTTTGCCGGCCATTTACAATGAAACGACTACTTTTCATTACACACAGGGTTTTAACCTGGTTTCTGATGTGGGCATAGGGCTGGTATATAATATCGGCACAATAGCAGCCGGAGACAGTACCTCTCTAACATATGCTTATATCCTTAACGCTGCTTATATAGATAGTGCATTGGATGCCACTCAACCAGCATTCCAGGTCAATAGTATCTCTTTCAATTCGGGTGATACGATCAATTTGTGTTCTTACAATTTCGACACCGTGCTGGTATCTATGGGTAGTGGTTCTTTTTATCATTGGAATTGGTCGCCATCAACCTATCTAACAGATACCAATGGCGTGGCTAATGTGATACCGGCCGACAGTATCAATACTACCATGACATATACAATTACAGGTGTAAATGTTTCCGGTGCATGCGATACGGTGAAGTATAACCTCACATTTGTTCACGATACCTTCAATATTACACTCAACAACCGCGATACGGGAATTTGTATAGGACAGTCTATCAATGCTTCGGTTGTAGGGCCGCCATTACTTACTTATAGCTGGGTGCCTACTACCGGTGTTTCCAATCCTACAATAATGAACCCGATACTTACGCCAACGGTGACCACTACCTACACGGTCACGGCATCGTCGTCGAGTGGGTGTCCGCCGGTTTCCAAACATTTTACTATCAATGTGGCTCAGCTGCCGCTTGTCACAATGGACTCAGCAGTCGTCAAAACCTGTGTAGGTGTGCCGGTGGTGCTGCATGCTACGGTAAGCCCCGCGGGTGTGCCGTATACTTATAGCTGGTCTCCGGGAACTAACTTGAGTAGTACGGGCGTGTCTAATCCGGTGGTGACCCCTACTGCCGCCGGCGATGTTACCTACACAGTTACTGTTTCTCCAAGTGCCCTGAGCGGTTGTATAGGCCGGGAAACAGTGAGGGTACATACGATAGGTGATTTTACAATTAATACTCCTGATGCCAATATTTGCCTTGGTAACTCAGTTACCCTGAACGTAACGGGCAGCATAGAGATCAAGTATACATGGACACCGGCAACCGGGGTAGTTACCTCTACCAGTATGGCACCTGTAATAACACCAACCTCCTGGGGCTCTTATACGTACACTGCAACCGGTTCTTACGCCAATTGCCCTGACTACGTACATGTATTCCATATAAAGGTAGATACAATGGGCATTGCTCAGAATTTCAGGGATACCATTTGCCTGGGACAATCTCTTACAGTTGACGTTACCGTACCGGGAAGTAATGCCACAACCAATTATTATCACTACCAGTGGGTGCCGGGAGCTCCAGAGGTAGCCAATGATACCATGCCGAATACCGTAGTAACACCCGCTACTGTGGGTGTGCATACTTATATAGTAACTGCAGCGCCTACGGCGGCCAACTGCTCGGTGAATGATGTGGTGACCATAAAAGTGTTGCCAAATGCAATTACTATTAGTCCGATAGATACTGCCATTTGCCAGGGACAGGTAGTGCAGGCAATAGGTACGGGCGATCCGCTTTTCACTTACCAGTGGTTACCGACTACGGGTATTGCCGGACCAAATTCACTCAATACTACGTTGGCCCCTGATACTTCGGTAACTTATATCATAAAGGCCTCTTACCCCGGCTGCCCCGATATGTTTGCGACACTGCAACTGGATGTGCAGCCTAACCCTACTGTATATATAGGAGGCAATCGCCCTGTGTGCCAGTTCGACACATTACATATACATGCATCGGTAGCCCCGGCATGGTATAGTGGTTACCTGTATTCATGGTCTCCATCTGCCGATTTGGATAACAGCACCTCTGCAAATGTTGTCTTTGATGGCACTATCAATACCAACCTTGTCGTTACGGTAACTACACCTGCTGGTTGTAAAGCAAAAGACTCTGCACTGATATCCATTCAACCGGGCAACTTCGCGTCTATCATTCCTGATGCTGCGTTCTGTCCGCATGATAGTCTTATCGTTACAGCAAGCTCTACAGTGCCGGCCACATATGCATGGCATCCGGCCATGTACGTAAGTGATAGCACAAGTGGCGCTCCTGTAATTAAGCCTATCGCCGACCAGACCTATACGATCATAGCCACGTCGGCAGTGGGATGTAAAGACACCGTTTACTGGACAGCTACCGTATACCCGGGCGCCATGATATCGATACCGGAATCAGTGACGTTATATGCAGGGGAGACATTCCATATAGAACCTGTAACTAACTGTTCGTCGTTCACATGGTTTCCTTTTGCAGGATTGGATTATCCATATGTTGCTAACCCAACAGCCAGCCCCGATGTGAGCACACTGTACATAGTAACGGGCACTACCGAACATGGTTGTAAGGCTGTTGATTCTATATATGTTATCAGGGATGATGGTGCTATATTGGAACTGCCTAATGCATTTACTCCGGGCACCGGCACAAACAACAAGTTCTTTGCTATAGATAAGGGCATGGCGCACCTTAACTACTTCAGGGTTTATAATCGCTGGGGTAATGTGGTGTTCGAAACAAAGGACATCAACGAAGGATGGGATGGTAGCTGGAAGGGTGAGCCACAACCATTTGGGGTTTATGTTTACAATATCCAGGGAGTATCACTCAATGGCAAGATCATTAACAAGACCGGTAATGTTACATTGCTGAGGTAATGCTGCTACTTAGTTCTTAAAAAGAAAGAGAGGGTGTTTCATTTGTCTGAAACACCCTCTTCATTTTTATTGCCACATATTGTTATGCTGCATTCAGTTCCTTTACTGTATTCATTACACTTGCATCTTTTAAATGTGCATTAACGGGAGATTTTAATTTGTAAGGTTTATTAAAAGCTTCCTGCGATAATTTGAATAATTCAGAGAGATTTCGAATCACTTCCTTTGAGAATCCTTTTTTATAGTTGAGAATATCAGACACCAACCCCGGACTGACGCTTAATTTTTTTGCAATATCGAGTGACTTTAACTGATGTTCCTTCATTAATGATTTCAATAAAGCCACCGGTTCCAATTGATTGAAAATAGAATGCTCTTTGTCCCAGGTTTCGATCAAAAGCGTAAGTAATGCTACCTCTTCATTTATTGCTTTACTCTTTGGTGTGCTGAAAAGTAATTGTTCCAGTATTTTGCAGTAATTGTCATATTGCTTTTCTGAGGTAATTACTTTGTATTTTAGCGTAGTCATTTGTATTGATTTAATAAATATTTATTGAATATTGTTTCTGTTCTGCACAGATTTTATCGTATGCGGCGTGGGTGCCGATCCAACATACAAAAAGATGAACTTCCGTTGCCCCAAATGCATACTTACAGATCATCCTGTAATTATTGCCACCTACATCGAAAACAACTCTCTTACTACTTTTACCTAAAAGATCAGCGGACTTAAAAGTGTTTTGTATGTCTTTAGGAATGTGCCAGTCGGCTTTTGTAACCTTCGACAGCCATTATTCAAATGGAACGTGACTGGTTGCATTATTTAAGACATAGTTTCTGATCGTTTTTTCTTTTATAAGATGTACGCGCATACAAATTTAATACTTTTGGTCAATAAATTCACGTTTCGTGAAGTTATTGACATGGTACAACGGGTTTCATAAATAAATAGATACGTGAAAATAATATTTTACAGTCATTATTGATATCTTCAATCCCGTTATAATGGGCGAAATATGAACACCCGATTTTTCCACTTATCTTTGTATAATATAAATATTGAAACAAAATGGAAGTAAAGCAACTATATACTAACTGCCTGAGCGAAGCAGCTTATTTTATAGCAAGTGAAGGAGAGGCGGCAGTTATTGATCCGCTGCGTGATGTAGACACATATGTGCAAATGGCTGAAGAGCGCGGCGTAAAGATCAAGTATATCTTCGAAACGCACTTTCATGCAGATTTTGTAAGCGGTCATATTGACCTTGCACGTAAGACCGGTGCGACCATAGTATACGGTCCTGACACAAAGGCTTCTTTTGATCCATATGTGGCAAAAGATGGCGAAGAGTTTAAAATAGGTAAGCTGACCATCAAGGCTATACATACACCAGGCCATACATTGGAGAGTACGTGCTACCTGCTGAACGACGAAAAGAACGAACCATACTGCATATTTACAGGCGATACGCTGTTTGTAGGTGATGTGGGCCGTCCTGACCTGTTTAGCGGCAATATGAGCAAGGAAGATCTGGCATCTATGATGTATGATTCTCTGACACAAAAGATCAAGACTCTCGAGGATCATATCCTACTTTATCCTGCACACGGACCGGGATCATCATGTGGAAAGAACCTGGGACCGGATACATCAAGTACTATTGGTGCACAGAAAGCAACCAATTATGCGCTGCAGGATATGACCAGGGAAGAGTTCATTGATGCCGTTACAACCGGACTCAATACACCTCCTGTTTACTTCCCGCTAAATGCACGCTTGAACAAGGAGGGATACGATAATATTGATGAGGTTTACACAAAGGGATTAACACCATTGAGCATAGCTGCGTTCAAAGAAAAGGCAAGTGAAGGCGCGTGGATACTGGATACCCGCCCTGCCACAACATTTACTGAAGGGTTTGTTCCTGAAGCGATTAGCATAGGCCTGGAAGGGCGTTTTGCTGAATGGGCAGGAACTTTATTGCCATTGAAGCAAGCGCTGATACTGGTTACCGAAGAAGGTAAGGAGAAAGAAAGCATTACCCGTCTGGCACGTGTGGGTATAGACAATATACACGGGTACCTGCAGGGTGGTTTTGAAGCATGGAGAGATGCGGGAGAAACCATAGACCTGATCATAGACATAGAGCCTGACGAACTGGCAATGGACATACCACACGATGATCGCCTGGCTATAGTGGATGTGCGCAAGGTAAGTGAATTTGACGCCGGACACGTAAAGGGTGCTATGAATGTGCCACTAGATACATTGACAGATCCACTCCACATAGCTACACTGGATGATGAAGAACATAACCTGTACATACATTGTGCAGGAGGTTATCGCTCGGTAATTGCTGCATCACTTATCAAGCGTCAGGGCATACATAACCTGCGCAATGTATTGGGTGGATATGGTAAGATCAAGAATGAGAAGACCATTGAACTGGTACTGCCGGAGTTAAGTGAAAACTAAAACGTAAAAAGTGTGTTTTACACTTCATTATAATAAAACGTTAACTCAATTGAGTTCCCGTTTTTATTATTAATAACCGGCATTATTGCGGATAGATTTGACAACTTTCTAAAAAGTTGTCAAATCTAAGATGTTATTGTTTTTTTACTTACATCGGCACTTCATAGATCAGTATATCGCTGGTATCTACGCCTGTCAGTATTACTGAGTCTATATCACTGATGCCCAGGGCGTCTTTCTTGCCTAACACCTGTTCGCCGGCGTTGATCTTACCATCTAGCATAAATATGTAGAAGCCATGATCTTTGCTGTGTGGTGACAAAGTAACTGTCTTGCCTGCTTCAAGGGTTGTGCGGTATATCCACGCGTCCTGGTGGATCTTCAATCCCGGGTCTGCGTTGTCTATTGGTGATACAAGTGTTTGTAACTGGTTTACGCGATCTTCAGGCGCAAACTTGGTTTGATCGTAACGGGGTTTAACTGCCTTTTTGTTAGGGAATATCCATGATTGTATCAGGTTTACAGACTTGTCTTTAGAGTGATTGTATTCACTGTGATAAACACCTGTGCCCGCGCTCATTACCTGCACCTCATTAGGTACTATGGTTTCTGTGTGCCCCATGTTGTCTGCATGTTCCAACACACCATCCAGCACTATAGTGATGATCTCCATATTATCGTGCGGATGCTTACCAAAGCCCATGCCGGGAGCTACTATGTCATCATTGAGTACTCTTAATACACCAAAGTGAACTTTGGCGGGATCGTGATAGTTTGCAAAACTGAATGAATGGTGTGCATTGAGCCAACCATGATTAGCATGACCTCTTTTGTCTGCTGCGTGAAAAACTGTATTTGCCATAATTGTTGATTTTTAAAATTGCGTGTATGTACATGTATATTCAATTTCCGTGCCGAAAATATACCTGACAAAGTTGCTGAATAATGCCATGCACTGGCAGATGCATATTGAAAGTAAGTAAAATAATTATTTACTATGGCTCATATATATTTATGCTTACCTTGCGACCTGCCATAAAACCATAATACTTGTTTATGAAAAACCTAATGTTAATTGCCGTTGTTGCGTTTTCCCTATTGTTCCTCGCATCTTGCGATGCGGTATATACTTACGAATACCGGGTAAAGAATATAAGTGATACCTCTGCTATGCAGTTGCATTATCATTTTAAAGGAGATAGTGTAGCAACAGCAACAACACTGGTGCCGGGTGAAGAGAAGCTGATCTGTGTGACAAGTCATGGTGTGGAGGCGCATAAGGGGCCTTACAACACGCCTGTTGCCAACTATGTTGATTCGGTAATACTTATAAAGAACGGTGTCAGGACCACTAAAAATCTGTTGCTTGATGATAACTGGATCTATTCAGTATCACACTCAACAGGATTGTATAATGCTACTATATCAGATAGTGAATTTTAGCCCGGTTCAGGTTTAGTTTTGCACGCAATTTACCGCGATGGCGATAATAGAAGCGCAAGCCCCCCGAGAATGATACCAAGCACTGCAAGGCCGATAAGCTTGTGTCGTTTTGGACTTATACCTATGCCGCCAAATACAATTGCCGCAAGTGCAAACGTAAAAAGCAGCGGTATAGAGATGAGGGAAATCAGGAAAAATACAGCAACTACCGCGCAACAAGATGACACAATGCCAGCCCATTGGTTTTTTTGTCTTTCACTCTCCTTGTCGCTGGGTAAACGGTAAGCATCATCTACATTGCCGGTAAACTTTAAGATTGTTATTTCATCTAAAGCGATTCGCGCCTGTCCAGCTTCCTGCGTCGTATCAGCGAACCGTTGCTTGGTGGGAAAAGCGCCATACGAGAGGTTGCGACAATTTGATAGTAGTAAAAGAACGAATATACAGCTCAAAAGTAACCTTAGCATAAGGGATGACTCTTTTGAATATTGGGTATAGAAAGTGGAAGTGGTAAGGCTTAATCTAAGATATAGAGTAGCGATCACTTATCCGAACACCGCAACTAAGGCTGCGATCAATGCTACAAGAGCCAATATTTCTAATGCGCCAAGTATAAGGCCTGCAAGTGCAAGTCCGTTATTAGAGTACCTTTTGCGGCTGAGCCCGATAGCGCCAAACACTATTGCTGCAATAGCAAATAGCAGAAAGAATGCAGGAAATGTGTACAACGCTGCTATAGCTACCAAAGCTGAGATCAATGACGTAATACCCGGCCATCCGCTTTTCTGACCATTTCTGTCAATAATCGGTGTTGGGTGTGCTACGTGCTTTAATTGTGCATATAGTTTGGCTACTTTAGTTGTTCTAAAAGATCTCTTTACTGTGTGCTCGCCAGCAACAGCTGTTGTTGTTGTTTCTTTGATAGGGAAGGCGCCAAAAGAACGATCTGTGCCGGAGCATATTAGAAGAATGATCAGCATTATTCTGACAACAACGTTTCGCATAGGGGATAATTTTGTTGAAGATATGAAAAGATAATAATTTAATATAGCAATTACCTTTTACAATGGGGTATTGAAGTAGCATTAATACCCATTGCCTTACATTTGTAGTAATGAAACAGGAAGAACAATTACTACACATACTTGAAAACATAGTTCCTTCTGATGAGCTGCATGGCAAATGGCTGAACAGCTTGTCTATGATGGAAAATACAGGAGCCAGGAAGATATCGAAATACGAACACCCGGTACTCTCTGATATCATAGTGTTGAAGCATGCCGCAGAAGAAGCAAGACATGCCTACTACCTGAAGAAACAAATAGGTAAACTGGAAGGTGTATCCTGCCCCGACTATTCTTATCCATACCTCCTTGCGCCGGTGGAAAGCCACCACTACCTGAACATGCTGGATGTAGAGGCTTGTCGCTACCTGAAGAATAAAATGGGTCTTACCGGCAGAGAATTAAAGCATGGTGCCTACCTGTTGGTGACCTATGCTATAGAAGTCCGTGCAGATATGCTGTACGGTATTTACCAACAGGTACTGAGCGCAAACAATTCAAGGGTAAACGTTAAGTCGATAATTATAGAAGAAGAAGGCCACCTGGCAGAGATGCAGCGTATGCTCGAAGCGTTTGACCCTAACTGGCAGGCCATGGCAGCCGATATGTGTGCGGTTGAAGATCAGCTGTTTCAGAATTGGGTAACTGCCATCAGTAAGATCAACAGCTCTAATTAAAGGTTGTTAAAAAATATCAAAATCGCATGGGCCAATTATTGATAAATAAATGGCATAATTAAATTTGCGATAGAGAGTAGTAAATGGTGTGCTTAATATGCATGTCTCACCTTCTGCTTTCTCATTAGTTTCTACAACTATAACAACCAAGTACTAAAGAGATGTTCAGATTCCAGGAATTAGATTATCTGTTTGCATTGGCTATTGTGCCGGTGCTTATTGTGCTGTTCATTGCTGTTATATACTGGCGCCGAAAGAAGATAAAACAATTGGGAGATGAGCGCCTGGTAGAGTCGCAGATACTCGGCTTTATACCCGGCCGTGCTACGCTGAAGTTTATTTTACTGACGATAGGGCTGGTGTTTACCATAGTGGGACTTGCCAACTTGCAGGCAGGTGATAAGATAGAAAAGGTACAGCGCAAGGGAGTAGACGTGGTGATAGCCCTTGACGTGAGCAAGAGTATGCTGGCAACCGACATACAGCCCAACAGGCTTACCCGTGCACAGCAGTTGATAATGACCATGACAGATAAGATGCAGAACGATAGGGTAGCCCTTATTGTATTTGCCGGTCGCTCTTACCTGCAGGTGCCGCTTACCGTAGACTATGCAGCATTGAAGATGATGGTTCAGAATGTATCGACCGACATGGTGCCAACACAGGGTACCGTAATAGGAGATGCGGTGGATATGGCGGTGCAATCATTCTCTCAGACCGAGCTTAAATATAAATCACTCATAGTAATATCGGATGGTGAAGATCATGATGAAGCGGCGCTAAAGAAAGTGCAGGACGCTGCCGAGAAAGGTGTGGTGGTGCACACAGTTGGTATTGGTTCTCCGCAAGGGACTACACTCTATGATCCCGAAACTAAATCGGTTAAGTTGGATGAACAGGGTGCGCCGGTTATCAGCAAATTAAATGAAGAGGAGCTGAGGTCGCTTGCGGCAGCAGGGCATGGTACTTATAGCCTTTTACAGAACACTAATGATGTGGCTAACAAGCTGGTAAGTAATCTGGATGGTATGGAACAGAAGAGCCTTGGCTCAGTAGTGTATACCGACTACACCAGTTACTTTCAGTACTTTATACTGGTGGGCCTTCTTGCTTTCCTTGCCGAGTGGATGATCCCTGGTGCTAAGCGCAAGCGCAATAAGGCAAAGGAAACTAAGTCGAAACCGGTAACGGTAAAGAAGCCAACACCACCCGTGGCTGCTGCAAGTGCTGTGTTGATAATGATACTCCTGTCAACCATGGCAATGGCACAGAATAATACCAACTCTTTATTGCAACAGGGTAACAAACTATACGACCAGAAGCGTTATGATGAAGCTACTGCCAACTATCTGCAGGCGTTGAAAAAGGACCCTAATAACGCTACTGGTTTGTTTAACCTGGGTAGTGCGTTGTACCAGAAGAAGCAATATGATTCATCGCGTAAACTAATGGCTGCTACTGCAGATGCGATAAAAGATAAGGGTGGAAAATCTGCTGCTCACTACAACATTGGCAACACATACATGGCACAGAGAAAGTGGGAAGATGCCATTGCTTCGTATAAGAATACGCTAAGAAATAATCCGCAGGATGCCGATGCAAAGTATAATCTCTCTTATGCCGAAGAGATGCTGAAGAAAGATAAGAACGATAAAAAAGATAAACAAAAACAAGACCAGCAAAAGCAGGATAAGCCGCAGCAGGATAAGGATAAAAAAGATAAAGACAAGAAGGACAAACAAGATCAGCAGAAAGAGAACGATAAGGATAAAAAAGAGCAACAAGATCAGCAGCCGCAAAGTCAGCCAAGCAAGCTCACAGAGCAACAAGCAGAGCAAATGTTGAATGCAGTGCAACAACAAGAGAAGAAGTTGCAGGATAAGTTGAAGAAAGAAAAAGGTATGCGCGTGAAGATGGATAAAGACTGGTAGTACTGTTCATCATTATCTTTTTGATCACTTACATCATGTGCCGTGAGCAGGCTCTGGTAGCCACTTTCAGAGTGTTGGTCTCATCATCAGTTAGTGCACGTTTACATACCTAGCATCATCTGTTCAACATCAAATTTGTACCCTATAGCTGTGATACATTGATGTGAGTTACTAACAGTTGTCAACACTTTATCAACATTTAAAAAAAAGTTTTTAAAAAGTAAGAGAAATATTTTTCCAAAGAAAAAATTCTTTCTAATATTGTGGTAGGGATTGTACTTACTAACCCATCCTAATAGAGTCCGGCAGCCACAACCTCGCCGGACTTTTTTTGTCTATACACTACGTTGTGTGCACATTGTTCAACTCACATCATCATGTCGCAATACTATATTTTTTACAAGCCGTTCAATGTGTTATCACAGTTCTCACCCGAAGGTGATAAGCAAACATTGGCCGATTATTTTCCCGGCATAGCAAAGAGTATATATCCCGTTGGCAGGCTCGACTATGATAGTGAAGGATTGTTGTTGCTTACCGATGATAAGACATTGACGCATCAACTACTTGAGCCATCGTTCGCCCATAAGCGCATCTATCTTGTGCAGGTAGATGGAGACATAACACAGCAGGCCATACACCAGTTAAGCAATGGTGTAACCATAAGTATCGATGGCAAAGCATGCCGCACCAAAAGAGCGGAAGCAGAGAAGCTGGAGTATGAACCCGAACTGCCCGCGCGCAACCCGCCAATAAGATTCAGGAAGAGCATACCCACGTCGTGGATAGCATTAACACTCACAGAAGGTAAGAACAGACAGGTGCGTCGCATGACTGCAGCTGTGGGGTTTCCCACACTACGCCTGGTAAGGTACTCCATAGGGCAGGTAAACATAGATGGCATGCAGCCCGGTGATCATAAGCTACTTGATGAACAGATAAAGAAGACGCTGTTTGGTAAGTGAGGCCGCCCTGTACATCAGATTTGACAACTTTTTAGAAAGTTGTCAAATCTCCCCGCATTACACAACACTATCGCCATGCAAAAAAATAACCCCCAACTTATTCAGTTGAGGGTTATCACCTTTATCAAAGTACAGCTTACTTATACAGTAGCGCCAACTATTATCTTCTTCAACACATCGGCCATTTTAGTGCCACGCTCCTGTGCCTGTTCTTCTGTCCATACAAGGCTGATAGAAGATGATATGCAACGGCTCATGATAGCATCACTTACCGGGAATGCCTGGTTGGCATAATGCAGTACCTGCTTCTTCTGCTCATCATAGAAGCGGTTCATCCAGCTACCACTTTGCAGGTGCTGCCACTTGCGTATGTAGTGCCAGTTATTATCGTACCAGTAGAAATTACCACCAATGCCTTCTGCTGCAAATGCGGCAACAGCATCGCGCGTCATTTCTTCTGTTGGCAGGAAGAATGATACGAATGAACCTGTATCTCCGCTTGGGTCAGGTATTACCCTGAAGGTAACACCCTCTACCTGCTTCAGTGCATTGTAGATGATGCTGTGGTTCTTCTTCTGTAGCGTCAGAAATTCATCGAGCCTGCGCACCTGCGCCAGGCCCACTGCCGCATGTAGTTCTGATATACGGAAGTTGTAACCCAGGTAAGGGTGCAGATCTGCACCACGGTCTTTGCCCATATGGTCGTGGCCATGATCGGTATACTGATCAGCCTTTGCATATGTTTCTTTATTGTTGGTCATTACGGCGCCACCTTCAGCACAGGTAATGATCTTTACGAAGTCGAATGAGAAAGTACCGGCGTCACC
>CANBQQ010000039.1 GCA_947371715.1 Flavipsychrobacter stenotrophus | reverse complement strand
CCCGTAGCCGAAATAAGAGCAGCTGTACCGCCAACCGACCATACACCACCTGCCACACTATTGGTAAGGGTAATGATGTTGCCATAACATACGTGGTCTGTTGCCGCCCCAATAGCAGGAGCACCACTCTGAACTGTAACGATCCTGTAAGCAGTATCTGTAAGGCAACCATGATTAACTATATACCTGATCCTTGCCAGACCCGCGCTTAGAGCAGTAACACTCCCTGTAGCTGTTACTGTAGCAACGGCAGCATTAGATGTACCCCACGTGCCACCGGTAGTAGCATCAGTAAAGGTTATCGTGCTACCAACACACATAGAATCAGGACCTGTAACCGCATGTGTAAGTATATTTTCATAGGCACCCTTATCCACCGCACTGCCAGACACCCTCTGGTTGCCCAAAAGATCAATGGTGGGGAGTGAAGAAACAAGGCTGGTATTACCTGTATTAATAGCCGGACTGCAATTTTGTAACCTCAGGCCATCATCGGCAGTTGCCCAAACAGCATCGGCACCAATGGGATCAAGTGCATTTACAAATAGCGGATCTGTGCCACTATATGAGTTGCTGAATGATCCGTAAAATCCTCCCAGGCTGCGTAGGCAGGTATCCTGCGTAGCCGTGCCGCCAACATTACCATAGAAAATGTTATTGGCCATTTTATATACGCCTGCACTACCTGTTGCCTTAATAGCACCACCATCACGTGTTGCACTGTCTTTATAAAAGGTATTGTTCACAATAAAGTGTGTTGAAGAACTAAGGCACAGGGCTCCACCATCAGTATTGGCCACAGCGGTCTTATTCCCAACAAATAAGTTATTGGCCATGGTATCCATGCCGCCTACGGTCATATCCATATACATAGCACCACCCGCACTATCAGCTACGTTGGCAGAGAAGGTATTATTACCTGCAAAGTTGTGTGGTGTGTAGGTAAGACCCACAGGAGAGAGGATAGTGAAATAGATACTGCCGCCATAGATTGCTGTATTTGCGGTGAACGTGCTGTTGGTCAATTTTAAATAATTATCCTGTATACAGATGGCACCCCCACGTCTTGTATTATTACTGTCAAATCGGCAACTATCTATAGCCAGTTCGGTACGCTGAGCAGTAATTGCGCCGCCATTTGCCGCCATGCCACCTAGTGAGGCATTGCCGGTAAAAGTGGTGCGCTTAATAGTTAATAACCTGTCCCCACTAAATATTGCACCTGCCTCTGCGGTACCATAATAACCATTAGCGCTGCAAAAATTATTATTAAAGTGGCTGCCGGTAATTTTCGCCTTCGTGTTCATGCATATAGCACCACCTCTCACATAGTTACTACCGCCACCAATCGCCACGTTTCCGCTAAAAGTACTGTTAACTACCGTCAGCAGGGAGTCGCCCGGATAACTTTCGGTGTAGATCGCGCCGCCCAGTGCCTGGCTTAGATTATTTACATAAACATTATTACCACAAGCACTCGTGTCGTTGGTAAATGTGCAGGATGTTAGGGTAAGGTTAGTGGTCTGATTATAAATAGCACCACCATAGCTTAGCCCCGAAGTAACGGTACTGCCTCCATCACCCCCTATGGCTATATTGTTCGTAAAAGTAGTGTTGGTAAAGTTACATACTGAATTCTCTGTTCTTATGGCACCGCCATTCGCCGAACCGGATCCGAAACCGCCCTTACTTCTATTGCTTAAAAAGCTGCTGTTCAATATATTTAATGTACTGTTCAGTACCCATAATGCGCCACCCTCCACATTCACCGATCCGCCGCCGCCGGTAACCTGGTTTCCGGTAACGTCTACACTCTTCAGTGTAACATTTCCGTAGGCAATGTACATCGCTGCACCGCCCGAACCACCAAGGCCGTTTATGGTGTTGTTGGTAAACCTGCAACGCTCCAATACTACGTTCGATCCCCTTACGAGCATACCGGCACCATATCCGAATACTGAGTACGAGCTGCTTGCATATACATAGGCTGCCCAGTTATTTTCCATCCTGCAATTCCTGATGAGTATCTTATTGTCATCGGGATTGGCATAAATGGTCAGACCACCTCCGCTGTAGCGGTCTATAAATGCACTATTAAAAATTTTACTCCCCAGCCCCGCAGCGCCACCGTTCCTTATTCTGAACCCATCAATAACTATACTATCGCTGAGGGCCGACTGACCTGCTATTACGCCTACATGGTAACTGTTACCACCACCCAGGTCACCATCCAGATAGGTTGGGTGAAGGGTGTCTCTCTGTCCCGGCGCTGTTTCTCCGCCTGTGAAACCACCATACACTTTTAAAGAGCGGCCTACACCATCACCTCGATAAAAAGTAAAGCTCGTGTCGCGGGTATCTACCAGCACCGTACTCAATCCATCTATGGGGGTGTATGTACCTGAGGCTACCCAAATTTCTACAGCTGCGGCAGTACTCACATTGGCCTGCGCCAGTGCCTTTGTGAGATTGTGGTAAGGAGCGCCCCAACTTGTACCGGGGTTGATATCATCGCCGGTAGCGGCATTTACATAGTAGATGGTCTGGGCGTTTACTGCATTAAAGGATGCAAGTGCCACAAGAAACAGTGCAGGCTTCACCCACGAAAGGACGCGGTTCAACATAGGATTTAACTTTTAATTTGTGGCAAATATAGTGCAAATATTATTTATGACTTTAACTCGTAGAGATACTGATCTTCAACTACAAACAAAACAGGCCTCCAAGAATGGAGGCCTGCTACTAAACAAAATATTATGATGATCAATGATTGTATAAATTGGTGGTGTTGCGGTAGTCGGCCGCAGTATTGCTATACCAGTCGGTATAACTGGTACCACCCGACTCTGCCCACTGCCCTATGTGCAGGTACGCTTGCGTAATATCCTTCATCTCTACAGGGTAGTTGAATGGATTTACAGGTACGTCGATAGCGTATGGCAAACCTGTAGTAGTTACAAAATACCTGTTGGCGGCGGCTGATGAATTATCATCGGCAGTACCGAAATAGCTGGTGTAACCAAGATCTGTTGGTGCGTGACCTGCAAGGTGTATTTCGCGACCGCGGTTATTGCCCAGTCCATAGTTCCAGATAAACGGATTGTAAGGGTTAAGACCAAAGCTGCTTATTGAAGTACTACCCGCTACATCAAAGCTAACGGCATAGTTAACCGTAGGAGACGCAGTTGCTCCATAATAGGTGTTCCAGTTGGTCATTTGCGTGCGCATGTCACTGAACAGAATAACTACGGCCTTTGTCTGTCCGGCTTCAAGTGTAGCACCGGTTACATTACTTACGTTAGCCGCATTTACCGGGAACTGCACACCAAATCCATTACCCAACTCACCACCAGTGGCAAGCAGTGTATAATTACCTATCACCTTCACCACATTGTTACCGGCATTGGTCACAACCTGGTAGCGGTAACCTACTACTACGTCATTCAGGTCATAATCGCCCTTCGATGGCCAGTTGTCTTCAAATGCAACCGTACTGCCACCTGTAGACGATGGGTAATAGTTATTGTAAGCCTTTGTAGCATCTGTAGGATATTCATCATTGGCATCTGCTACGCCATCACCATCAACATCGGGAACCGAAACGCCACCGTTGCCTTCCATGTAACAGCTGGTAACCGGTATATACAGGCTGCAATCATTGGCAGCACCTGCGCTAAGTCTTGCAGCAGGAACGGCAGTTGGTGCACACACTTGCAGCATGCCTGTAAGCAACGCACCGGTATTCATAATATTTACAGTGCCGGTTATCTTTAACAGCGATGTACTGCCATAGCCGGTTACATGAGAGTTGTCAAGAATGAAGTTGTTGGTCTTGAACATCGCACCATTATGCATGGTCAGTTCGCCGCCACTGTTTATTGTAGTTGTACCCGCCACTTTTATAAAGCTGTGATTCTTTACCAGCGAGTTTAAGTTCATATTGCCATTAATGTTCATGGCGCAATAGTTCATAAACGCGGCTGTACCACTGTTATGATTGAAGTTGCCAGATATATTGAGTGTAGCATTGTTGGTAGCTACCAAAGCCGAGCTGTTATTGAAGTTGCCCGATACATTGATGATACCATTATTGTTGAACGTCTGTGCTGTGCTGTTGAAATTAAGGTCGCCTGTGCAGTTGAAAGTGCCATAATTGTCGAGATAGCCACCAACTGTGAATAGACCTGTAATAGTACCGTAGTTGATGATACGAACAGATGCATTGTTGTAGTTAAGGCCCGATACATTGATGCTGCCACCCGCAAGTACCAACAGATTAGTATAACCACCCATGTTCAGGTTCTGCAGCGTTACATTGGTACCGCATACGCGTATTGTACCACCTGTTACATTAGAGAAACCTACTGTTATGTTGCTACCTGTAATGCAGATCACCTGTCCTTCACTTACGTTAAGATTAGAAGTATTCGTTGTAATAGTGTTGGTGCAACCTGTGTTACAATCATCAAGCGGAGTAAGATCTCTGTGTGCTGCCGGTTTAGCATCAAAGTTGGGGTCTGTTGCACCTATAGACATGGTCAATGAACTACCCAATGCTACTTTTTGCAGGATCATGGAATGATCGGGAGAGCTTTTCAGTACATATACCTCGCTCATTACCTTTGGAAGATACAGGTTCACACTAAATGCATTTGCCGTGCTGGCAGATCCTCGTGCCATCAGCTTACCACCCGCAAACGGATCGCCATCATAGATAGAAATGGTATGGTGCGCAGTAGAGAATCGAGGGTCTGTAATGCTTATGTAAACAGGAATGGTACGTGAGTTCTCCCAGTTAAAACCGCTGGGAACAGCGATATCATTCACACTGTTATATACTTTGCCATTTCCATTATCATTTCCTTTTTTCTTACACGAAGGCGTAATAAAAAGACAAAATACTATGGCGACTAGTAGTATATTCTTCATATACAAGAATTTGATTAAGGACTGTAAAAATAGAGCTTTATATGCGATTTGGTGTTGTCTGTTTGTTATTAACCATTCATTACCACGCCGCTAAGCCAATAGCGAGTGGACTTTTTGACATTTACGGCACCTTTTGGGGACTACTTTCCATATCTTATTTCTTAAGTAATTTTAGTAGTGCATCCACAGCAGCCTGGTTTTCTTTATTATAAATAGACCAGTCAAGGTCTTCCTTCTCTTTAGAGGTAAGGTGGAAGTTCAGTGCAGCAGATGTTTTATTCTCCTTAGGTACATAGCAAAGGGTTATGTAATGCAGCTTATCATGCATAAAATACGGCGTGTAGTCCTTCAGGAAACCGTGCTTGTAAGACTGGAACGCCTCCCATTTGTTCTGGATAACGAAAAACGGATCGGTGACCATATTGCCAAATGATGATTCACTTGAGGGTTCACATACATCATACTCTCTGCTGTCGCGTATCTCCAGGAATATGGCCTTGCTCATGTTTTTATCTATCCATTCGCGCATCACATACAGGTATCTGCTGGCTACCTCTATCCCAAAGTTATCTCTTAGGCCCGCATCCATAATATTCATATACGGCTGGCTGGGCAGGCGCACCACCGGCAGTACAAACGGGAATGTGGCATTCATGCGCAGCGCAGAGGTGATGCGCATATTGGCTGGGTTCTTCCCGGCGAAAAATGCGCCATAGTCCACTGCGTCTATGGGTGGCGTGGGATCGTTCAGCGAATATTCGGGCTGCGTGAGGTAACCTATCGGCAGGTTGCCCATCATAAGTTTACGCCCGTCATTGATGATGGTACTATTGATGAGTACCTGCGGTATCTGTCCTGCCGCTTCGCGCGGACCAAAGTAAGCCAGGCTTTTGTCGAGCAGACCGTCGGTATTGGCTACCAGTTCCTGCTCCAGCGCATAACCCCTGTCGCGGGTGTAGGAATAACCGGCAATAGATATTTTATTAAATGGCGAGATCAGATCTACACTTGCCAAGGAGAAAATGATGGAGTTCAACAGATCTTTACCCATATTCTGCTGGTACCTGGTTGCGTACGGATCTTTGATCAACCCTCTGTCGTGTGCATCATGGATACTGCGCCAGTAGGTGGCGCCTATCATTCCGCCCGAGGCGCCGGTAACCAATACGGTATGTTTGAAGAGCTCACCATGACTCATACTGTCTATGTACTGCAGCGCATGAAATGTCCAGTAGGCTGAGCGCGAACCGCCGCCGCTGGTTGTAATGACCACAATAGAATTAGAATCCCCGGGAGCGGATAGTGCCTTCCATTTATCCAACCTGCCCTCTTCTGTTTTCTTGTCTTCGGCAAATTTTTTGGGCGTAAACAGGCTGCGTAGATTGTTGTAATTGTATTCCGGCCGTTTGTCTACATCGGTTTTGTAATTAAGCCCATAGGCTATACTCCTCAGGTCAAAGATCTTGTACTTCACCATTACCGACAAAACAAGAACAAAAGCTATCCACCCTATTGCCTCCCAGCTTTTCATAAAGTACTTGAAAGCGCCTACAAAACCCATAATGATAGAAAACAACAAAAGGAACCCTGCACCGGCAGGTATTCTCAACAGCGGCTGATCCATGTAGATACCCATGATCAATAGCGCTACATAAGAGAAGAAGGCCGCGAATATTACATTGCGGTGATGGCGGCTCATAATAGTATTCAGCACCCGCGGATGGTATGGCTCCAGATCTGAACTTTTGGCAACACGCATGTGGCCGGTGATGTAAGAGTGCGCCGGAATGATGTCGATCTCATAATCAAGTGTATCATATGGTATTACCCTTCTTATACGTGAAGGTTTGGTAATAGATGACAGCAATGATTTGAAAAAGTCTCTGCTCACCCTGAAAAAATAGGCAAAGGAAACCAGCACCAATGTTATAAAGCCAAGGTAAAACCCACTTTGCAGTACCAGTATATCCGCCAGGTGCGCATGCTCATTGATGTACTGAAAACGGATACTTGTAATAGAGTAAAATACAAGAAAGGCAATGGGAATGATGGCATTATTGATACAATACACCAGGAATGCATGTCGCGTAGCCCCCATATAAGGCATTCTCTTGCTATGTATGATAAAGGTGGTGATGTGCCACGTCATCATAAACACACACACCGCGCTACCCAGCAGGAACATGCTCATAAAGTTGATCTGGCCCAGGTACTCGGGTGCCAGCAATAGCGATGAGGCACCAAAATGTGCGGCAAAGTGGCCCGATACGGTAAGTGTAACTATTAACCAGAAACTGAGCAGCAGCTGATACTTACGGAAATGCAGTAATACTAACTGCACCGGCAGAAAGTAGTATACGCTTCTGAAAGCGTGCCTGAATTTATGTGGTATGGTCCTGTAATTCAATCTGTTGTTTTTTGAGCCACCTGCCCGCTGTGCTATGTAACTAAAGATATGGCTTTCCTTTCTGCTAACGTAATTATGCTACTTGTTATTCTTTACTCCAACGATTTTATTTCATCTGATCTCCCCCCATCACGACTCCCAAACCCCGATTTTGATCTGCCTTTTTGCCTCACATCGCTGTAATACAATGTGTTATGGCAACAATTATTGCAAATGCCTATGTGTAAATAGCTATTAACTAGCCCCGTTAATGAATAATTAACACGGTGAAGTACTAATTTCGCGGTGAATTAATTCTACTTATAGTACATTTGCAAATATTTTTTACATATGTCTTTTTTTAAGAACGTTAAGTCTTCTATTTGTGCCTCGTTACTGTGTTTGTCTGGGTTTAGTGGCTTCGCTCAAATGACGGTTACGCCCACATCTACCGGCGCTGCCCTTTCGGCTGCATTGGGTGGACCGGGCGTTACCATATCCAATCCTGTTCTCACCTGTAATACGCTCTCTAACGGAACTTTTAATGCAGCAGCCGGTACAACAGTTGGTACTGCAGGTACTCCTTGGGGCATACCAACAGGTATTGTCTTGTCCACCGGTAGAGTGGCTTCGGCTGTCGGTACAGCGGCTACATTGGCTAGTAACAATATGGGTTTCGCGGGTGATCCGGCCCTGGCAACACTTGCCGGCGCCACTACCTTTGATGCTTGTATTCTGGAATTTGACATTATTCCTACCGGCGATACGATCAAGTTTGACTACATTTTCGGATCTGAAGAATACAACAACTCTACCTGCGGTCCGTATAACGATGCATTCGCCTTCTTTATCTCAGGCCCCGGCATAACCGGTACTGCTAATATGGCGCTGATACCCGGCACTACAATACCTGTAACCGTTAATACGGTGAACAGCGGTGTTCCCGGCCCCACCTATACTCTAGCCAATTGTACCTCAATGGGCCCCGGCTCGCCGTTTACTGCCTATTTTAATGACAATACCGGTGGAACATTCCTGACAATGAAAGGCTTTACTAAAGTATTGACCGCATTGCATGACGTGATCCCTTGCAACACTTACCACCTGAAGATAGCAATAGCAGATGCCGGAAACTCGATCTATGATTCGGAAGTATTTCTGAAGCAGGGAAGTATATCTTCTCATACCGTGGTGAGTACTGCCGCAGTTTGTGCCGGATCAACAATAACAGTTACCTCATCTCCTGCAGGTGGAACCTGGAGCTCATCAAATACTGCAATTGCTACAGTTGACCCTTCTACGGGAGTAGCAACAGGTGTAAGCGCCGGCACTGCAGATCTTACCTATACCACCGGTGCAGGCTGTTTTTCGGTTGTTACAGCTACCGTGCATCCTATACCTACCATTACCGGCGCTACAAGTGCGTGTATAGATGCTACACTGGCCATGACCGCTACACCTGCGGGTGGCACATGGAGCGGTGGCAACCCTGCAATCGCAACTATCACAGCAGCAGGTGTGGCTACAGGCGGCACAGTTGGTACAGTACCCGTAACCTACACATCAGTAGCCGGTTGCGTAGTAACAGGAACTTTCTCTGTTGTTAACCTGGCACCTATTACCGGTGTAACTACTGTATGCCAGGGCTCAACAACCAATCTGGCTAATATTACCACCGGTGGTATATGGAGCAGCAGCACACCGGCTGTAGCTGCAGTGAATGCCAGCGGCGTAGTATCGGGCGTAAGCGCCGGTACCAGCAACATTACTTATTCATTGGGTGGCGGATGCTACTCTACAGCAACAGTTACCGTTACCGCAAGGCCGGCACCACCTGTTGCTACCGCACCGCAGTATTGCCTGGGTGCTACTGCCGGTAGTCTTACCGCAACCGGAACAGGCCTGCTTTGGTATACCACACCAACCGGCGGATCGGGCACATCACTAGCACCTACACCTCTTACAACTATTGCTGCACCAACCACATATTATGTAACGCAGACAGTAGGCGGTTGCGAAAGTATCCGCACACCGGTTACCGTTACCATCAACCCATTACCTATTGTAGCTATTACCGGACCAATTGCAGCCTGCAAGGGACAGACCGTAGCCTATGCTGCAGGCGCATATCCATTCGCTGTAACTTACCAGTGGACAATATCGGCCGATCTTACCCTGACATCGGGAAGCACCACTACATCTTCAGCTATATCTGTGGTGGCTACAGCTGCCGGTACCCGCTCTATATTGGTGGAAGTAACCAATACAGCAACCGGCTGTATTGGCTATGACACACTTGACCTGGTTGTTACCACGCCGCCTGATGCTGTGCCCTACACACCGGGCGATGCCTGCCTGGGAGATACAATAGACCTGGCTTTGGTTGATCATTCTATGGATGCGTATACTTACACCTGGACAGTTGATGGTGTAAGAATGGATGCATCTCCCAACCTTTCTATAGTAGCTCATAACTCTAACAGCGGTGGTCCATACCTCATTACATGGAACACACCAGGTATACATATTATATCTATACAGTCTTCTGCTGTATCCGGGGGTTGTGCATCAGACCCTACTTTTGATACCGTAAAGGTGCATGCATTACCTGATGCTCAGTTCCAGCTTACCTCTTTCAAGAATCCGCCGTGCCTGGAAGATAGTATCTTCTTCGCTGCACGTACATTTAACTATGCCAATACTTACGAGTGGACACCTGCACATTCTTTCTACAACCAGGGAGGACCATCTATATGGGGCCAGGTAGAAACGCTGGTATCTGATGTTACGCTAACGGTAACTGATCCGTTTGGCTGTAAGGCTACTTCGGTGCAGCGCATAAATGCTGATGCATGCTGCCGCGTATCGTTCCCGTCGGCATTTACACCTAATGGTGATGGTAACAACGATCTGTTCCGACCAATATTTGAAGAGCAGGGACGTGATATCACCAGTACCACAACGCCATTGCCTAGTCACCACAGGTTCCATACGTTCAGGATCAATAACCGCTGGGGACAAACCGTATTTGAAACAACCAATAACTACCCGCAGTGGGATGGCAAGCTGAATGGTGTGCCACAGGATATGGGCGTGTTTTACTACGTGCTGAAGTATGACTGTGGTGGTGCTACCCTGGTACAGACCGGTGATGTGACATTGATAAGGTAGTTGGCTGCGAACCTAGGGCTCGCGTGTGTGTAGCGGTGTTTTGGAGCTACAAACCTTTTGCCACCTACGGGGCAATTACAAGGGTCTAACAACAAAAATCTATTTTATGGGAGAGGGTTGCGCAATACATGCGTGACCCTTTTTTTGTTAGAAAACCTATTTGGCGGTTTTTTCACGTTTCCGGCAGTTTTATTTTGAGCGTTTCCTATAGATGGCTTTGTGGGCAAGCGTTTGGGCGGTTTTCGAAAACCACCAGTTTCCGCAGTTTTCCGCAGTTTTTCCGCAGTTTTCCGCCAATTATGTTTGTTTGAACTCCCGACATTAGGTTGGGACAGACAGGATTTGAAGGATCAAAAGATCTTCATGATGCCCGTGAGCATCGTCTATTACTACAGGGCAGAAGATCTTCTGCCCCTACAGTTTGTAGAGGAATAGTTTGATAAGGTCTACATGTCAAAGAGCTGTGTTTGTCTGAACTGTGATGGCAGTGATTGAATGATAGACTATGATCCCATGTTCTTACAAAAGCTGGTGCAAATTAATACGCGGAATTGAATTTTTAAAATAAAGATATTCACAAAACTCAAGGCGCAATCGGCTGAAAGGCTTTGTGGGCGTGGGTTGTATAGGGGTGTTTTCTGTGGATATGTTAGAATAGTTTCCCAGAATTTTTGTCGAGGGCGTTGAGGTATTTTACTATTGAATCTAGATTTTTTAGTTACTTATTGCATCAATACATTAACTTTAAATAGTACATTGATATTTAATTTGCTATTTTGCCTATGTTTCATGCACCAGCGGCCTACTTATATGAAGGGAAAAATTCGACAGCATACTACTGCTTAAAAGATCCAGAAGCACTAGTTATTTTTGTCCATGGCTTTAAGGGTACTTCCCTTGAAACTTGGGATGACTTTTCTTCGCTGTTAATTGAACATCCATCATTTGCTAACTGCGATTTGTTTTTTTATGGATATGAAAGTATCAAGGGGCAAGCATTTGATCAGGGGCAAGAACTCCTAAGATTCATTAATAATAATCACAAACCCAAATCTCCATTTCGTAATCGAAACCCCAAAATGTATAGCAAGATTGTCATTGCAGCACATTCGTTGGGGGCAATAGTAGCAAGATTTGCGATACTTGGGTCGATTGAACAAAATTACGATTGGCGAAAGATGTGTAAGCTAGTGTTGTTCGCACCTGCCCATAATGGCGCAAGGATACAGAGTCTAATAATGGATAGCCTTGACGGGTTTTACAAAGTTATTGGTGGAATAACAATGTTTTTTCTTCCAATAATAGATGATTTAAAACCGGACTCAGCAGCGTTACATAGATTAAGAACAGAGACGGAGGACTATCGCGGCGGACCCGAACACATGTTATTAAATGCTTCTGTTTTGCATGTCTTTGGTGATAGGATTGTCCATAATGCTCCATTTTGTTTTGATGTTTTCGTCAAGGAAAGTCCTATACGAAACCACTCTCATAAGTCTATTTGCAAACCTATGCTAATAAATAATTACCTTTTACCAATTGAAATCATAAGAGACCAGCTATGAGCAAAGAAAAACACGACATAAAACTAAAAAGTCTTAATCTTAATTTTAGAAAAAACTTAAGAGCTGATCGTGGCTACAAGTCGTTTTTGACAATTAGTAAAGACTCTGATCGATTAGCGTCTCTCCTCAGGAATCATAAAACGCAGCCAATAGTCACTCATGAAGAGATTCGCTTCCGAGACGACATGGATTTTCTATTAAGTTATTATTCTATTATTTCTTGTAGCCTTTTGGCGGGTTATATTTCTTCTCCACTACCAGATAAGACAATTATGGAAGCTAAAGAAGTGCTATTAAATCCGGTCGTTAAGCTATTTTATGAGGAATATTATCCGCTTTATCTTCCTCAAGTACTTTGCAAATACCTTGATGCGCCTCAGCAACTTGGGATAGCGGAATTGGTTAATCCTTCAAGGAAAAATGATCAAATATTTGAGTCCCTGCTATTGCTATTCCGTTCGCGAATTGAAGATGAGGACATTGACGGGTTCTTGTTTTTGCTAGACGATGGTGGGTTTTACGATTCAAATTTGAGGATCCCGCTAGATTTGCAATTTGTTTTAGAAATTGTAGGCTCACCACGACTTTTGGTAGAGTTTAAAGTTGGTTCCCAAACCTACCCAAGATTAGATAGTCTGGTGTTTGGATTTTCTAAATTTGTTAGTTACTTAAGCGGATATGCGGCACTACTCCGTCGCATGTCTAACGCTACACTTTTCAGAGCAGCCGCATGGCAACTGGAAAGTTATTGGTTTATCAGATTACATGAAAAACCGGGATATCAACTTGAATCTTGTTTAAAGAACTTACTTTCGATTACTGATTATGACTTCTTCTCTAAGAATGAAGGAGAGCTACTACAAGAAGAAAGGGACAAGTGGCAAGAGGAATCAAAAAAATCTATCCAGTTGGCTATGGAGGACATTACATATTTAAAGGATCAAGAATTGGGGTGGCCATTAGTCAATCTATTGTCTAATTAAGAGAAACTGGTAGTCTAAATAATTGAAATCTAAGCGCGAGTTCTGTTTTACAACGAAGCGCGACGCGTTTGAACTTTAATATTTGCCCATTTCCAGACAATTTGAATCAAGATTCCCCACAATGAACATTACCAACCAATCCCCCCTACAACCTCACCGCCCTCTTCACAACACTTGTCTGACCAACGGTTAGCTTGATGAGGTAGACGCCGGGCGCATCTAATACTATGGCGTAGTTGAGGTTGCCGGGTTGTTTGATCTCGTTGTTGATGAGTGTTTGTACTTCGCGGCCCATAATGTCGTAGACAACAATGCTCACTGCATCCTGTGCATTCAGCTGGAAGGCGAGATGTATGTTGCCATTGGCAGTAGGGTTTGGATCTATGGTAAAGGTGTTTTGTTCCAGCGATGCGGAGAGAATGCCTGCCGTGGCGCTGGTCTTAAAGGTAACTGAGCCGGCATAGCCACTGGTATCGGGTGCTGTGCAACGTGCCTGCAC
>CANBQQ010000038.1 GCA_947371715.1 Flavipsychrobacter stenotrophus | reverse complement strand
AAGATAGAGCCTGCCATGATGCATGATGCGCCGGCTGCAATAGCCTTGACCATGTCACCGGTATAGCGGATTCCACCATCTGCAATAACCGGAACACCTGTTTTCTTCAATGCCTGAGCAGCTTCAACGATAGCGGTAAGCTGTGGTGCGCCAGCACCCGTTACCACACGTGTGGTACAGATAGAACCAGGTCCTACACCCACCTTCACACCATCAGCACCGGCATCTGCCAGTGCCTTGGCACCAGCGGCTGTAGCCACGTTACCTGCTATGATAGGAATATTCTTAAATGCTTTCTTTACTTTCTTTACAGCATCAATAACACCCTTAGAGTGTCCATGGGCGCTATCTAATGTGATCAGGTCAACGCCCGCATTCTTCAATGCCTCTACCCTATCCAGTATATCTTCAGTAATACCTATTGCGGCACCTGCCAGCAAACGGCCCATAGTGTCCTTAGCTGCATTAGGGTGGCTCTTCAACTGCAGTGTATCGCGGAAGGTGATCAAGCCAATGAGCTTGTTCTTCTTATCAACTATAGGGAGTTTTTCTATTTTGTACTGTTCCAGTATACCTTCTGCTTTCAGCATATCGGTACCCAATGGTGCAGTCACCAGGCGATCTTTGGTCATTACCTCGCTCACCTTCTTCTTGGTGTCTTTTTCAAAACGCAGATCACGGTTGGTAAGTATTCCTACCAGAATGTGGTTTTTATCAACGATAGGAATACCACCTATGCGGTTTTCCTTCATGATCTTTATGGCATCTCCCACGGTCGCATCTGGCATCAGGGTTATCGGATCAACGATCAGCCCATTCTCAGAACGCTTTACTTTGCGCACCTGGTCGGCCTGTTGTTCGATACTCATATTCTTGTGCAGAATACCCAGACCACCCTCGCGGGCAAGACCTATAGCCAACTGAGCCTCTGTTACGGTGTCCATAGCAGCAGAGATCATTGGAATGTTGATCTTAATGTCTTTTGTGAGATTGGTGGAGATGTTTACTTCGCGCGGGAGTACTTCGGAGTAAGCAGGCATCAGGAGTACATCGTCAAACGTAAGTCCTTCGCCATAAAACTTAGATTTTATTGCCATGCGCAAAGGTAATTCAAATTTTAAAAAAACGAAAACATTGATAATTTCTTAACACATAGGGGTGTTTTAGGGAAATTATTACAGGCTGTTTGGGGTTAGGAAGGAATACATCCAGATGGTGAAACCACCTCCCCCGCCGAAAAGGCAGGTACTCCTCCTTGAAAAAAAGGAGGAGAGTGTGTTATTAGCGCCGCAAAAGAGTTTATCGATCTTTACAGCGTTATCACTTTCTTAGTAGTGGCCATATTGCGGGTGGTAGCGTCGAGGTTCAATTTCTTTTCAATGAACGTGTTAGAGAGTTTAGTGTTGCCGTACATCTGGGTAACAAAGAATAGTTCTTTACCGCGCACATGCAATTCTTCACCAAATGCAAGTACACTGTCTAATTCAGCGACGTTCTCCTTGGCAGGATTATCAGACATGTACGTGATGTACAACTTCTTGTCTCCATCAATTTCTTTAAACGGATTATTGCCAATTGCTCGTTTTATCTCGTCTATCGACCTCACAATAGTCACCACTTCAAAGCCCAGTTCCTTTTCCAGCATTTTTTCGATGTCCGCTCTCAGATCTGCAGCCTTTGCGGGATCAGCATCAAATATCACATTACCACTCTGTATATAGGTAACTACATTTTTGTATTCATAGTCTACAAATATGCCTTTCAACACCTCCATCTTTATCAGTTTCTTACCGCTGACATTGATGCCTCTTAAAAATGCTACGTAACGCTTCATAATTTCTCCCGCTTAGGCTTCAAAAATAATCTAATAAAATTTAGTACCTGCAAAACCCAGGTATTGGGTCAAAAAAACCGTCTATATATGCGGGTAATATTCATAAAAAGCATAATTTCAATATTTATAATCAATTATCTACTCTATGTTGCGCAATAAACTGATTACCAGAACTGCACTGGCATTGGCATTAGCTTTACCCCTGTTGAGCGGTGCTAAAGAAAAGAAAAACTATAACAGAACTTCGTTCGGCAATTACCAGACATTACCTACAAATGTAAATGCCGGCGAACGAACAAGATCTATAATTGCAGGAGTATTCCCGGGATGGAAGGTTACTACTGACAAACTGAACGGTGCTTTTACAGACATATATGGATCGCCAGTGGCTGCAAGCGGCAATAGCTTGCAGGAAAAAGCAAGTTCTATCATGCAACAAAAGCTCCGTGGCCTGCAAATAAAACCAAGTGAGTGGCAAAAGTCCATTGATTACACCGCGCCTAAGGCAGATTATATTCATTATAAACAGGTGATCAATAACCACCCAGTAGTATTTTCTTCCCTTAGTTTCCGTTTTAGCAAAGACGGGGAGCTGACACGCATACAAATGAAAAATTATGGCACACCTAAAAATGTGGCACCTACTGTAACTTCAGCATCAGCTAAAAACTTGAGTGTACAAGATATTACCGGCTTAGCTATAACAGAAGCCAGCATTAATGATGTATGGGAATGGTTCCCAATACCTCATGACGGTGGATATACTTTGCACCCTGCATGGCATTTTAAGGTAAAGGGCCGTATCAAGGGAAATATACCATTAGTACTTACCGGATATGTTGATGCTGCAACGGGAGAAGTACTCTACAGGACCAATGAAGTAAAGGAAACAAATTTTGATGTTACCGTAAAAGGGGTAGTTTATAAAGACGGCACCAACCACCCGGCTACACTGGAAGCCCTGCCTGATATCAAAGTAGCTAATGGCCTAAGTATATATACTACTGATACGGCAGGATTTCTCAGCTCTTCAGTATGGACACTCCCAACAACCGTGAGTATTCCTCTCGATGGAATGTGGTCAACCGTTATTGATTCTGTTACCGGACTAACTCCGGAATTTTATGATACGGTTACGGTTCCCGGCACCACATTCACCTATCCCACAGCTGCCCCATCAAGCAGCAGACATGTGAACGCCTATTACCATGTCAACAGAATACACAATTTCATGAAAGGGTACCTGCCATCATTCCTGGACATGGATTTCCCTCTACCTACCAATGTGGACCTGAGCAGCGGAACGTGCAATGCCTTCTATGACGGCTTCTCTATCAACTTTTATGCGGCAGACGCGCAGTGTAACTCATTTGCAGAAATCGGCGACATTATCTATCATGAATATGGCCATGGCATTACCGACCATTTTTACCTGACACATAGTACAGGCACCATGGCCAACGGCGCACTAAATGAAGCAAACTCTGATATCTGGGCACTGAGCATAACAAGAAGCCCTATATTGGGCGTCAATTCATTTACAGGATTCGGTGGTTTTATTCGTCGTTATGACAATACCCCTCAGGTTTATCCGCTTGACCTGGCTACCGGCCTTTTCGCAGATCCACATGAAAACGGGCAGATCATAGCGGGATGCTGGTGGGATGTAGGCGTGAATATGGGCAGTGTTCCTGCAATGACGCAATTATTTACCGATGTATATTACGATGTTCCGGATGGCCCTGACGGTACGGAAGGAGCGATTTACCATAGCATTCTTATAGATGCATTGATGGCAGACGATAATGATGCCAACCTGAGTAATGGCACTCCCCATTACAGTCAGATTGTTGCCGCATTTGCCAAACACGGCATCTACCTTGAGGGAGACGCAACGCTCAGTCACTCTGAACTACTCAATACAGTGGCGGGTACCCCAATACTAATAAACACATCATTATCGGTTAGTACAATAGGCCATCTTCGTGACCTTACATTGAATTACCGGCTCAACAACTCCGGAGCATGGACACCAGTGACTATGGCAGCTACAGGAACGAACTATACTGCAACTATTCCGGCACAGCCTCAGGGCACTACAGTAGAATATTACCTGACCATGCATGATTCATTAGGCATACAAAACGGTTATTTCCCTACAACCTGCAACCCAAACATGCTTGCAGAACAAACGACGATACCCTACCAATTTGGCGTAGGAGTTGTAAGACAGATCAGCAATAATTTTGAGACCACACCTACCGGATGGGGAGTAGGTGGCAATCCCGGAGATGATGCTACTGCGGGACTCTGGCAATGGGGAATACCCGTATCTAATTTCTTCCTGACCGCCTTCCCGCTCAATGACCATACCACTGGAGCGGGTAAATGCCTGGTAACCGGAACAGGTGCGGGCGGATTTTTCGGCACATCTATAGCTAATGGAACCACTACTGCATTGAGCCCCTCATTTGATATCAGCAGCTTCACCAATCCTGTTGTTGAATACTACAGATGGTATTCAAATGAACAAGGTGGCAGTAACTTCAAGAACGACCCATGGATAGTGCAAATAAAGAATAGCACAAGTGGTTCCTGGCAAACAGTTGAGCGTACCTACCAACCTGACCTGCAATGGCGCCACCGTATATTCCCTGTCAGCGCTTATGTTACCGGAGCATCACATATACAGATCAGATTTGTTGCCGCAGACTCTATATTATCTACCTGGAGCGGTAATGGACAGAGTATAACTGTAGGCGGTGTGGATGACTTTTATATAATGGATAAGGGAGACAACACAAGCGTTAATAACGTAAACCCAATAAAGGCCAATGTTCACCCTAACCCCGCTAACGATCGCCTCGATATTGTACTGGAAGGAAATGACAACAAAGGAAATATCGCGCTTTATGATCTATCAGGTAAGGAGATATACAATTTATCAATTGAACCAGGCAAGACCGATTACAGCATTAATGCAGGAACTATTGCCCCAGGTGTATATAGTCTGGTGATACAAACCGGCAAAATGATTGAATGTAAGAAGGTTGTTATTGCCCGTTAATAACTCGCTCTAGTTCTACAAAAGAAGCCTTCCACAAGATTGTGGAAGGCTTCTTTTATTTTATCTTTTACTATTATACCGCTAAGCTATAACCAACTCCCCTATCAAAGTAGCAGAGGTAGCCTGCGTGATCTTTACATGGCAATAATCAGCCTTTTTAAGGCCCGCATCTCCCTTAGGAAACACAACTACTTTATTCTGAGTTGTACGGCCACTCCAGTCGTTCTCGCTCTTCTTACTATTACCCTCTATGAGTACTTCAAAGATCTTACCTATATCGGCTCTATAACTTATCGCCTGATTGTCTTTCTGAATTTTGATGATCTCAGCCAGCCTTCTGCTCTTTACAGATTCAGGCACATCATCTCTAAACCTACGTGCTGCAAGTGTGCCGGGGCGTTCGCTGTAAGAGTACATATAGGCCATGTCAAAGTTGCACACTTGTATCAATGACAATGTATCCTGGTGCTCTTCTTCAGTCTCTGTGCAAAAACCTGATATTACATCGGTACTGATACCGCAATCGGGCATGATAGTTCTTATCCTGTCTACCTTATGCAGATACCATTCACGGGTATAAGTGCGGTTCATCTGCTGCAATATGCGCGTATTGCCACTCTGCACCGGCAAGTGTATATACTTACAGATGTTGTGGTATTTCGCCATTGTATGCAGGACATCATCGGTGATATCTTTAGGGTGAGAAGTACTGAACCTTACACGTAGTAATGGATCAATCTGAGCCACACTTTCCAGTAAGGCTGCAAAGGTCACATCAATGCCATCTGCACCGGTGTAATAGTAACTATCCACATTTTGTCCCAGCAAAGTTATCTCACGGTAACCCTGATCGAACAGTACACGACACTCGTTCAGAATACTCACCGCATCTCGGCTGCGCTCACGTCCACGGGTAAAAGGCACTACGCAGAATGTGCACATATTGTTGCAACCGCGCATGATGCTAACAAAAGAGGTAACACCATTACTATCCAGGCGAATTGGCGCAATATCGGCATAGGTTTCTTCCCTGCTCAATAGCACATTTACACTCTTCTGCCCGCCTGTAGTTTCTTCAATAAGACCAGGCAAGCTGCGATAAGCATCAGGACCAACAACGATATCTACCAACCTTTCTTCTTCCAATAATTTTGCTTTCAGGCGTTCTGCCATACAGCCCATTACGGCAATGAGCATGCCCGGACTCTTTTCCTTTACTTTCTTAAAAGCCTGTAACCGGGTACGGATAGTTTGTTCGGCCTTTTCCCTAATAGAGCACGTATTGATGAGCACCAGATCGGCTTCCTCGTAATCTCTGGTAGAACCATATCCTTCATCATTTAAGATGGAAGCAATTACCTCACTATCGCTAAAGTTCATGGCACAGCCATAACTCTCTATGTAAAATTTCTTACTGAACAGGTTCGGGTCATTCACAAATGGAGCATACGCCTCTCCCTGCCTCGTTTCATCCACAACTTTATGCAGCACTTCAGTCATTGATTATTTTTGTAATTTATCGGGCAAAGTTAAGTTATAAAGAGAGAAAACAATACATGTTATTATTATAAAGAAACCCTCTGTAAAATAAAGAAACGGGCCATCTCCTATTGGGAAGATGGCCCGTTTTTATCAGTAAAAAGTGAAATTATTCTTTCACCAATCTCTGTGTTGTTTTCTCATCACCCTGTGTCAGTTCTACCATATAGATGCCTGAAGCAAAGCTGCTCAACGGAACACTTATTGTACCATTCTGCTGTTCGCCAAGGTCTTTACTGTAGATACTTACACCGCTGATATCCATTACACGAACTGTTACCTTTTCTTTCTTACCTGATGTGAAACTGATCTTTACATCATCAGTAGTTGGGTTAGGTGTCATGCTCACTGTAAGCGGCTTAACAGGTGCAGGAGCAGTTGATTTCATCCCTAGTTCGAAGCGATCGCCCTGTGTGGCTTTGTCTTTACTAATAGTAAAGGCGTATTCGGTGCCTTTGTTCAGATCAACATACTTTTCCAGCAACTTGTCATGAAGCACCAACTTACCACCTGTAGGTACAACTACATTGTCAGCACGTATAATGAATGTCTGCTGGTAACCGCTGGTGATACCCAATTGTATGATCTTCTCAGCCGCAAACGGACGGCTATCTATCGCAAGCTTCTGATTGTCGGCAGACTGACTATAGAAATTGAAGTCAGCAATACCCATTGGTTTAGCAGCGTCGATCATTTTATCGTTTTCATCAGTAGCCTTATCGTTGAAATCAAATTGCAACATATCCCACATGTGATACTTTTCATCGTATACATTCAGCTTAGTGTATTCCACCGGAGCCTTAAACAGATAGTTAGAAGTTGTTGCTGACTTATCCGATTCGGTAAAGTCGATGTGCGCACCATCATGATCGGCCTGCACTTGTATACAAGTGTTGGCCTGCACGTAATAAGGAATAGGTGAACCACTCAAGTTAACAGGAACGAACTGTCCACCGGCACCCAGAGAAGGATCAAAGACGAAGAACGCACCACCCATAACCTGACCGGCTGCCTTGGCATTCCAGATGACTGTACCCATATCTACAGGAGATGCGTAAGGATTACCCACCATATTATAACTTTGTATTGTGGGCGATGCTCCCTGGGCAAGCGGTATAGAAACATTGCCCTGATTTACATTGCCCATCATCTTAAAGGTAGTAGGCGATACCGTATATCCACCTATATAACCCAGATATCCTAAACCTTCGCCTTTTGCTCCTCTGATCAGCAATCGGATACCCTGGCCCGGATGCACCTTATTGGAATCAGCAGCACCTGTATTGATACTTGTGAATGGTTTCCAACCCGGATCGTAGCCCATACTTGAATTCTCTGTATAAGGATCTAACCTGAATGCAGATGGTGAATTAGATGCTGTATTTCTGAAACCATTGGCAGTACCACCAGGACCGGTGATATCTATGTACGGTTGCAATTGACTAAGTGACATAGTATCGCTGAATGGATGACTGAAGAAACGGAACCGGCGGTAGCCACCCATAACATATTGATCTACTTTCACCTGACCAGTTATTGCCGCACCTGATGATGGTATCTCAGCAATACGGGCAGTGGCGTTCGTATCAGTAGATGCTAATTCCAGGCTGTCATTGGTCGTAAGGGTACCCGAAGTGATGGTGATTGTATTACCTATGATCAGTCGAGAGCCAGTGTTTATGGTGGCACCTGCACTATTATCCAACTCAAGATTATTAGTTGTACCGATACCTGTGATGGTCTGGGAAGATCCACCGTTCAAGATAACCTTACCAGCACCAAGTACCTGTGCACTATTATTGTATGAACCTTTCACATCAACTTCACCGGTTCCATCTATAACCAGTACCCCCCCACTACTCACAGTAAGGTTTTTCGTAGTTGCGGTGAAAGCACTCGGCACCTCAGGATTAAATGCCGCGGCAGATATCTGTACATCATCAGCAACTGTTGGTACAAAGCCACAACTCCAGTTGGTAATTCTGTTCCACTCAGACTCATGACCTGCGCCTCCGGTACCACCTACCCATGCCATTGGTGTAGGAGTAATAGTGATAGTTGTCCCAATAACAGGGTCTGTCATTGTTGTACAAACCGGGTTGTGAACATCAACTATGAGGTAGTTATGTGCAGATGTAATGGCACCAGTAGAGAGCGTATGGGTAGTTCCGGCAAAAAGGAAATTAATTGTAGAACCACCATCAATTTTATAAGCTACGCTTGCGCTATCAGTACCTGTGAACACGATACTACCTGCATATCCAACACATGGTGTATTAATGGCAGAAACCGCTACGTGAGGCTCGGCATGCACGATAGTATGTACAGGATAAGGCGCACTGGTACAAGTACCATTTGAAAGTGTCAATGTACCATCAAAAGAACCTGCGCCACCCGATGGGTTGTAAATTAGTGTAACTGAAGAGCCAGACAGTGATGCAGCTGATATGTTACTGAAACCACCATCGGCAAGGGCAGTTGCATCCCAGGTAACGCTATAGGTAGTTGGTGAGCCCAGGATACTGCTTAAGCCAATAGAGGCGGCAGTAGTTGGTTGGCAAATATTTGGCATAGCCGGACTCACAGAGGCGGAAGGATTCGGATTAGTGGTTACTGTTACAGTAGATCCGTAATCTATACACCCAACGCCGTCATAGTGCAACAAAACCAAATAAGAATTTGAACCTGCTAAAGTTGGCGAGAATACAGGCGATGTGCCGGTACTTGTTGTAGTAGAAACGATCGATGCACCACTCCATGTATAAGTACTTGTTCCTACGCCACCGGTAGAAGTCGTTGTAATTGTCAACGAAGATCCTGCGCAGGCACTCGAGAACGACGGTGTTACCGAAGTAATAGCAGGCTGAGGCGTAACCGTCACAACAGAAGAAACCGCTGGTGTAACACCTGAGCAACCACTGCCGCTGTAGTTAGCTACCACACTATATGCACCTGTAGAAGTAGGTGTAGCAGACACGGTAAGCGTACCAATAGACGTAACAGTATTTGTATAACCACCCGGGCCAGACCATATATAAGAAACAAAGGATCCAGTACCGCCCGAAACAGATCCCGCGGTAAGCGTTAATGGACCGCCAGAGCACAAGTTTGATGCAGACGGAGTGACGCTGGCTACTGACGGTGCAGGATTCACAGTTACTGCAGCGGTGGATGTGGCGCTCGGGCACCCTCCAAGGGCACTAATGTTCTGATCTGAAATTGAAACACTATAAGTTTCACTAGAAGATAATCCTGATGATACCGGGTTCGAAATTACCGAGCTGCTCAGTGATCCGGCCGGAGACCAAGAATAAGTATAATTAGGTGCTGCAAAACGCCATCCTTCACCTGATGTTGAAGACACGGTATAGCTGGTATTATTTTTGCCATTGCCTGTTGCGGCGCTCGTTCCGGTTGAATTTTGCACACCACAAACCTTAGTTGCAGAACTTGTGGTCGTTACAAACAAGTCAACAGAATTATCTGTTTCATTGAGTACGATCTGGCCCGAATTAGCGTTGGCTGTACCGAAATCCGGAACATTATTATAACTGATTATAAAGTGACGATGCGGGATAGTTCCGGTAGTACCATATGTTATAGATCCTCCTGCACCAACATTCAGGTTATGCCAGAACAGTGCTATCATATTCTGAGGCACTGTAGATGATGAAGATGATGGCAGGGCAGCCGGTGAATTATGACCGCTCGATATCATGGTGCCAAAATTTGCATACCCATTTGCTGATACATTGATCGACGAATATGAATTGCCATAAAAATTAAAACTAAACGGCAGGGACACATTGAATGCGCCATCATCGGTACCACCAGTCCATGTACCGAGGCTACTGCTGTAGGTACCAGATGCTGTAAAGGAAATTGGTGAATACGGAATGGCGTAAACGGTAGTAGCTGATGAGCCGCCGGGTGTTGCCAGCAAAGAAGAACTACCACCGACACAAATGGTTGCGCCGGAAGTGACTGATGCTGTTACGGTAGGCGTTACGTTTACATCAACAAAGATAGTTCTGGATGCAGAAGCACATCCGGTTGAATTAGCTGTAAAGGTATAGGTACCTGATGCTGCAAATGTTGCCGACGAAATTGTTGGATTAGCTGAAACCGCTGTAGCAAAGCCGTTAGGACCCGCCCAACTAAACGAGGTTGGCACGGTTGAAGTAGTTTGAGTGAGTGACAGCGTTCCTCCGGAACAAACCGGCGAATTACTTGACATCGAACTAATGGATATACCATTTACGGTTACATTGTACGTTTGGTTAGAGCCGCAACCTGTACTGTATGTAAATGTAACCGGAGTGCCCGATGGGGTGCTTGCTGTTATAAGACCACTAGATGCATTTATCGAGGCTATGGAAGGTGCTCCGCTACTCCATCCTCCACCCGAAGTTGCGTTAGACAATAGTAGGGTCGCTCCAACACACATCGATGTAGCACCACCGGCAGCAGTTATCGTACCTGGGGAATTGTTTGTTATTGATATACTTAAGGTTGTAGCACAACTTCCGGCCAGCGGCGTATTGATAGTGTAAGTAATTACAGTTGCGCCAGCTGACACAGGATTCAGTGAACCTCCTGAAGTGATAGTAGCAACAAACGGACTTCCGCTTGTCCAGCTAACAGAACCTCCTCCGGGAGGCCCAACCACGTTGGTATAAGCCACTGCACCACCCGTTAAGCAGTCATTGCTCGGCCCTGTAATAGTGGCCGGAGTTGTACTAACCGTATATACACCAGCCACTGATGCTCCGCATGGCGTAGTATATTGAAGATTTACTGTACCTGTAGATGTACCTGTAATAACGCCGGTACTTGAGTTTATAGTAGCTGCACCAGACCCACCGCCGGTAACCGCCCAGGTACCACCACCTGGCGATGCAGAAAGGGTACTGTTTGCAGCACCGATACAACCATAATAAGTACCACTAAGCGTTGGCGTAACGGCAGGATTGACGGTCACGTAATTAGTAACACTTGAAGTGCTGGTACATCCAACACCTGGATAGGTAACAGTAAGGTAATAGTAACCACTATAAGTTGTATCTGTAGGGGCAAATGACGCATTACCTACAGAAGGACCGGTTCCGCTGGCAACAACACCCGAAGGACCAGACCAACTATAGGAAACGAGTGTACCGCTGCCGGTTGGAGTTCCTGACTCATACAGTGTAACCGTACCTCCAGTACAAGGACCAGCCGGAGATGCCGTAACTGTACCTGCATCGGGGAGCGCATTAATTGTTGCAACAACCGGTGTACGAGGGCTACTCATACAACCTGAAAGCACTTTCCAGTTATAGAACGCATAGTAGGTGCCGCTGCTGCCGGAAGAAGAAGACAAAGTCATTGTACTTGATGTATTGCCCGTAGGATTGTAAGGGAATGCACCACCGGCCGTATTCAGATACATGGTATTACCACCTGAAATATTACTGAAGGCCATTCTGTAGTTACCGGGCAACAAATAAAAACCAACATTTACGGTTTGCGGGGTAGACCCGGCACTAGATGTGGTTCCTGTACCAAGATACGACGCTACAATAGTAGAAGTAGCGTTGTTGTAAACCGATATTGTGTAAGTAGATAGCGTATTTGTTGTTCCCGGAAATATGTCTAAAGATTTTATGACAATTGGGTAAGTATTCACCATAAAGTCTACACCATATGTAGCGTAACCTGGCGTAATCGTCGTTGCCGCATTTGTTCCGGTCGCCACTGGAGTTGTGGGACCCACAGTCTGCACTGCCGACGCACCTGTTCCAAAACCACCGGTAGAGTCAGAAACATAATAAGTTGTAGTAGATGAAATACTTGGTGTATTAAATGTTGCGCCTGAAGCAGTGGTTGCAATGGGATAGCCGCCTGTCGAAGAGGTGTACCAGTTTTCAACACCACCAACACCTGTAGCAGACAGTGCAACGCTACCCGGGCCACATCTTGAACCAGGGGTGGTCGTACTAACTGCAGGCGAATAGTCAGTTGAAGAGATCGGTGTGCTCGTGTAAGTCTGTACTGCACCGGTAAAGGCATTGCATGTTAATACCGCCTCATACCTGTTGGTTGTTGAAGGCACTAAAAACGCTGGTGGTGTAGCCGGATAGTTGTTAGAAGTAGCACCGGATATATTTGTATAAGTAACACCGGCTGTTCCCAGGTCTTGCTTCCATTGAATAGTTAGATCTTGTGGTGCAGGTGTATTTATATTAAGCAATACGGTATTGCCAGTGCCACACATCACCAATGGTGTTATTGCGGTAGCAAACGTGCTGGGGGTAGAAACAACGTATGATGAGGCCGAAGCGGGTGAACCCGATGGGCCGGCAGCACCGGCGGCAATAGGTAATGCAGCCGGTGGACAAGAATAAACCTGAGGATATATCCCTATCAGCGATGTATTATCTTTTGCTTCTACAAAGTATGATATTGTTACCGGAGTACCCAGTAACGAAGCGGATAACAATGAATAATCCAACGTAAACTGCCAGTTCGCCCCACTAGTATTAACTCCTGCTACATACTTCCACCCACCTACAGAGTTATTGTTTGCACTTGCTATGGTAGTGGTTGCATCTGATGATGCCTTATAGTAAAGCAGAACATTAGTAACGGTGTTGGCTGAAGAAACTGTTACATTAAGGGTTGTGGTCGTCCCCTCACAGAAGCTGTTGGCCAAAGGAGTGCTTATTGCAATAACAGGTAATCCGGCCGCAGGAGCCGTACCACTTACTACTTGTTTAGCACCTATATCAGGAGTTGACGGCCTTGTGGTGCCTGCATAGTCTGTAGTTATTGCAGGGATCGCAATTGTCGTTGCCCCATTTTTTGCATAAGTGGTTCCTGATGGCACTGTTACACCTGATGAAGGAGCACCCAACTGATTCTCAGTATAGGTGCTTGCTTCTCTTCCACTGCCCAGGAAGGTGGCTTTGTATGCCGATGTACAGGAATTGAACGCAGCATCTGTCGAGAGATTATACTGATTGACGATCGTTTGTGCACTATTAGCGGCTGTCCTACCCGCATAAAGTGTATTATTAGTGCCCGAATTGACGCCATAAATATTGTAGTTCCCCATAAAATTACTAGTTGCAGGCGCACCGGCAGTACTTGTATTCCTCCATAGGCAACTCGCCATACCCCCGGTTGTCGTCACCGGCTTCGGTGTTGC
>CANBQQ010000037.1 GCA_947371715.1 Flavipsychrobacter stenotrophus | reverse complement strand
GCACCATTGTCAAGGTTATAGTACGCAGACACCTTTTTGTGCTCATCTTTTAACTCCATGGTCAGCCTGTCTGCAAAGTGATTTTTTACATAAGCGCGTGACCCCAGTAAACCCTGCTCTTCCCCACTCCACAGCACAATACGGATAGTTCGCCGTGGTTTGATATCAATCGCTTTCAAAATTCTCATTGCTTCCATCATTACCACTACACCTGTAGCATTATCTGTAGTACCGGTAGATGCGTGCCAGCTGTCCATGTGGGCGCCAATGATCACCAATTCAGACTTTAGTTTTTTATCTGTGCCGGGAATCTCTGCTATTACATTGTTCTCAATACTGTCAACAGCCTGGAAGGTAGTGCGGGTATCCATTTCTATCTTCACTTCTTTATTCACTTCCAGCAGCCTTATCAAACGGGCCAGGTGCTCACTACCCATTTCCATTTCAGGCAAAACCGGCTTGGCATCCCAGGCACGAGATGCGCCATTGCTGGTAAATAAAGTACCCATTGTACCACGACCGCCACTCAGCACGGCTGTAGCACCTTCGGCATACAAAAACGAGTCGACCATTTTTCTGAGATTGGCTCCCGGCCTGCCTACGGCTGCGGGTGCTTTAGGCTTCTGGCTAAGGTTAGTAGCAGTTTCTTCATTATGCCAGTCGAGCATTTTAGACAATTCCTCGTCTGTATAACGCTTTGCATCGGCTGTGAAATTAGGTTTTACCTCGGTGCTCATACCACCCATTACTACTATCTTACCACGCAGCTGTCCGGCATACTTAGCCATATCCTGCACGCTGTCTATCTTTACCATTACAGCGTTACCACTTACCAATCCATTGGTTCCGGGCGTCCATGCTTTAGGGCATGCAATCAACGCCTGGTAGTAAGGAGCAGTCATGGCCACATAGTTCTTATTGATCTCCCAGCCCTTACCAAAGCCTCCCCATGGCTCTATTGCAGCATTGGCCAGTCCCCATTCTGTGAGCTTATTCTTTGCCCATACTTCTGCGCTTTTCATACCTGCCGAACCTGTAAGCCTTGGCCCGTTGATGTCGGTCAGCTCAAATAACGCCCCCAACACCTTAGAGTTATTGAATCCTTCATTTTTTATGAGCATTACGGTGTGAATATCCACCCTTTCCGATCGATCACCTTTAAAAGACAGAATTGAAGCCGCAACAGCCAGAAGTATAAATGTATATTTCATTAAGATTTTTTGTGGACAGCAAAATAGGGAAAAAGGGAGAGAATTTTTAATTTGTTTGTAGAATAACGTCTATGGGGTGAGTAAGATTAAATGCTGTAACTAAACTCTCAATAATAATACAATATTTGTACATTGTTATTATGAATGCTATGCGATTGTTTTATTGCTTGATTTGTATTTTCTGCTTTTGTACAAGTACAGTGGCACAGCCATACAAAATGGCCAATCGCTATAACCACGAGCATCCCCAGACATTATATGCTCACTACTACAACTTGATATATATTGGACAGAAGGAGATAAATGACAGTGTAGACATACCGATAAATCATTCTGCATCCATCTATAAATATGGTGAGAGAAACTCGTTTTATTTGGTAAAACCCAAAAAACAGAAAGGCAACACGTTTTATCTAAATATCAATAACAAAAAGGTAGCATTCAAATTTTCAATCAGTGATGAAATCTTACCTCCGAAAATAAAGTTTTCATGGAAAATGGGGGAAGGTGGAAGCCAGAGAGTAGATTCAATTATTTGTATTGCTCCTTTCAAAGACACTATCAACAACATGAAATATCCATACTATAGAATCATTTCGTATGAAGTAGAGATCAAGAGAAAAGGTAAAGTGATCTATCAAGGGAAATCAAGCGGCACGCAATTTTCTGCTGCATTCAAAGAAAAGTATATGCAGTCGTTCATGAGTGACAAAGTAATTGTAAGCAACATAGTTGTACAAGATAGGGATGGCAATACTATCACAGTACCGAAAATAGAATCTGTGATTTATTAGACCTTTAGACTGCTGCGGCATAATCAAGTAACCTACAAACAATAGCGAAAACTAAATGCTATCAATTATTACCTTAAGGCTTTTGTCGTCTATAGTCGAAGTTTCGGACTTATCATAAATAGTGAGCAAGTAGAGCTCGCTTTGCTCGGTAATTATGTAAGTTATCACTCTGGCACCACCACTTTTGCCCTTGTTCTTACTTGCTATAGCAACCCTGATTTTATATTTCCCATCACCTAGCGCAGTGCCTGTTTCCGGATTAACTGAAAGTATTTCATTTAATTCTACCAGTTCATTTTTTAGAGAAGGAAACTTTTTAATTAATCGTTTAGCTTCCTTTTTGAATTTACTTGTTGGGATAACACTAAAGTTCATCAAGAAATTCTTTAAGTGTTTGCTTTTTAACTTTTGTCTGTCTTAATATGGCAACCTCTTCCAAAGCTTCCTTTATATCTGTCTTCAATTTGAAAGCTTCCTCATACTTTTTCAATTTAGCCATAACCTTGTCCCACTCCGCTAAAGGAAGTTGAACGGCCTGCGTTTTGCCATTGGCATCACTAACATATTGAAGTGCTACTTTCATAAAATCAAATTTACGCAATTCCAGCAAAAATCCGGTCATAAATTGATTAGAGCCGCAATTTGCAGCTCTAATACTAGGATCAAAAGGAATATTTCAATAGGCTATTATCCCATTTTTTCTCTAAGGTGCATCAGCATATCTGCTGTCATGGTGTCGAGGTCGAAATTGTTTTTCCAGCCCCAGTCTGCACGGGCTACTGAATCATCAATGCTTTTAGGCCAGCCATCGGCTATTGCCTGGCGGAAATCGGGTTTGTAGTCAATTGTAAATTCAGGGATGTGCTTTTGTATGGCTGCGGCAATTTCTTTTGGAGAGAAACTCATTGCCGACAGATTGTAAGACATTCTTGTCTTCATCATTTCTACCGGTGCTTCCATCAATTCTATGGTAGCGCGAATAGCGTCGTCCATATACATCATGGGCAGATAGGTGTTTTCAGACAGGAAGCTTGTATATTTCTTATTCTTTAGTGCTTCGTGATAGATCTCTACCGCATAATCGGTTGTGCCACCACCCGGTTCTGACTTCCAGCTGATAAGGCCGGGGTAACGAATGCTACGTACATCTAGTCCCCAACGCTGATTGTAATACTGGCACCACAATTCACCGGTGTATTTGCTGATGCCGTATACCGTACGTGGTTCTACTATTGTTTGCTGAGGAGTGTTTAACGTGGGTGTGGTAGGACCAAAAACAGCAATAGAGCTTGGCCAGTAAATCTTGGTCAGCTTTTCCTGTACACCTATTTCCAATACCTGCAGCAGGCTGTTCATGTTCACATCCCACGCCTTCATAGGTGCTTTCTCGCCGGTTGCAGAGAGCATAGCCGCCAGCAGGTAGATCTGTGTAATACCTTCTTTCTTTACCAATTCATGAATGGCTTTACCATCCATAGCATCCAGTATCACATAGGGGCCGGCATCTTTCAGTAAAGGGTGCGCTTCGCGCAAATCGCTGGCAATTACATTATCGCTGCCATATACTTTGCGGAGTGCCATTGCCAGCTCTACGCCTATCTGTCCACCCGAACCTATGATGAGTACCTTTTCCTGCTTCATTTGTTGTAGCTAATGTGGTTTTAGTTTGTATAAAGTCAAAAGTAAAAAGTAAGAGCTGATTTTCAATACTTTATAAGCAGTTGGTATAAATATTGGCAGCCAGGTATTTCCTCCATGACCAACTTTGTACTTACGATAATCTGCTTAACACCCAATTACTGCTTCTGGCTCTCCTTAATGTTTGTAATAAAGTCATCGAACAAGTAACGGCTATCGAATGGACCAGGTGTAGATTCAGGGTGATACTGTACTGAAAATGCCGCCCTACCCTTCATTCTGATACCTTCAATAGAACCGTCGTTCAGGTTTATGTGTGTTACTTCTACCTTATCGCTGTTCTTCACTGCTTCAGGGTCTACACCAAATCCGTGGTTTTGAGTAGTGATCTCACTCTTGCCTGTAATTATATTTTTTACCGGATGGTTTAAGCCGCGATGACCGTGGTGCATCTTGAACGTAGGTATGTCGTTAGCACGAGCCAATAATTGGTGGCCAAGGCAGATGCCAAAGAAAGGTTTGTTGGTAGCCAATATATCCTTTACTGTTTTCACCGCATAGTCCATAGAAGCAGGATCACCGGGACCATTGGAGATGAAGTAACCATGGGCTTCGAACTTCTTCAATTCATCAATACCGGTCTTCGCAGGGAATACTTTTATGTATGCACCTCTGTCGACCATGCATTGTAATATGTGCTTTTTTACACCGAAATCCATAACAGCAATACGAATGGCAGCATCTGATGCACCGGCAGTATAAGGTTCTTTTGTAGATATTTCAGATGAAAGTTCCAGTCCATCCATATCGGGAACTTTGGCCAATGCTTCTTTCAAAGCTTCTTCATCAGAAAACTCGGTGCTGATGATGCAATTCATAGCACCCTTGCTACGAATGTGCTGCACCAACGCGCGGGTATCGACATCGTGAATGGCAACTATATTATTATTAACAAGGTAATTTTCAAGGTTATCGTTCGCGTTCATACGCGAAAAACGATCGGATATATTCTTACAAATAAGGCCGCTGATCTTTACAGAATCGCTCTCCACATCTTCATTCTTCACGCCGTAATTTCCTACATAGGCATTATTCATTATCAATACCTGCCCTGTGTAAGAAGGGTCTGTGAATACCTCCTGGTAGCCGGTCATCCCGGTATTAAAACAAATTTCGCCACCGGTAGTGCCTTTGGCGCCAAAAGATATGCCTTTAAATATTGTACCGTCCTTTAATAATAACCAGGCGGGAGTATTTTGTGTAGAAGCCATGTAAAAAAACAAATTGTGCAAATGTAACAAAATTGATTTTACCGCTCAATGCTTATTTCTCATTTTTGATAATTGCATTTGTAACTGCTTGTGGTGGTTCACGCAAAGGGCGCAGAGAAAATTTCGCAGCGCACATGATATGCAGATAACCACCTCCCCCAGGAATATCGGCCGGAAAAAGCCGATATTCCCGGGTACTCCTCCTTCAAAAGGAGGAGAGTGTGTAACGCAACTCTCATGATATTGATTTGCACCAACCTGGCTCGATACAAATAAAGTCTAAAACATCAGATTAGGCATTGCCAGCTACAGACAAGTTAGTGAAACGCCCACAGAAGCCCTACACAAAGCGATATAATTGTTACATTTGTAGCTTAAAGCGGCCATTGAGATGAAGTTATTTACCAACAAGGATATTGAGAACTACTACGACCAGACGGAAGTGCACTACCGAATGCACTGGAAACTGGAAGAAGGTATGGGGCTGCATTATGGGATATGGGATGAAAATACCAAAAACCTGGCAGAAGCGGTACTTAATTCCAATTACCTGTTGATGAACATGGGTGGTATTAAATCAACCGACGTAGTTCTTGATGGTGGCTGTGGTATAGGCGGATCGAGCATTTACCTGGCTAAAAATCTTGGTTGTACGGTAAAAGGTATTACACTTAGTGAGAAGCAAGTAAAGACCGCAACAGAACTCGCCAATAGCAAAGGCGTAGGTGATAAAGTAACTTTTTCGCAACAAGACTATACCAAAACTAACTTTGCCGATAATACATTCGACTTTGCCTGGTGCATAGAGAGTATGCAGACGGCCACCAATAAGGATGATTTTTTCAGGGAAATGAAGCGCATCATAAAACCAGGTGGAAAAATATTGTTTGCTGATATCTTCAAACCTCAGCCTTACGACATTACCAGTGAACAAGATATGCTGACCATGCTGAATGGCTGGGCTATGTCTGACATTCTATCAATATCTGAATTGCACGAAGTAACCGCCCGCAATTCATTTGAGGTGAGCAAAATAAGGGATGTGAGTAAGGAAGTGGTAAAGTCTGTGAACCGCATGTACCTGGCCAGCCTGGCGGGAGCGATCGGCACCAAGGCATATAATATGATCTATAACGCCAGCCATTTTTCCAAGATACACTACAAAACGGGGCTGGCACAGAAAAAAGCATATCTGAAACAGAAATGGGGCTACTACCTTATTATGTGCGAGAATAAAAAGTAAAAACTGAAAACAAAAGTAAAAAGCTACCAAGTCGCTGTACGTTGACCGTATATAAGGGGAACTCTTTGCGCGGCACACATTCGCTAATTGTCTCATTGTCAAATTGCCGGATTAAAACAAGTTTGTGTTTTTACTTTTGAATTATTATCTTGCAACAGCAAAATACTTTTGTAAACAATGAAACTACGCCCGACTATACTTTTGGCAATAGCATTTACCAGCATGATGTCTTATACTTCATGTGTTAAGAAATACATTTGTCATTGCGACATTAAGTACAGCGGCTACCCTGGTCTTCCTGCCTCTAACAGCAAGGAATTTGAGATACAGGATCTGAAATCGGGCGCTAAAACTACCTGCGAAAAAGAATCGGACAGCACTGTTAATAATACCATCACTGCTGTTGAGACCTGCTACCTATACTAGGGTTATCTGTAATTATTCTTTAAGGTTCCTTTACCATTATCAATAGACATTAATGCGCTACTTTTGGAGCGTTATATACTATTTATGGATATTGAAGTTCACCCACCTGTTGAGAAAAAAGGTTTTTCTGCTAAACGCATTCCCGGCCTTATCTTATTGATATTACTGGCCGGCATTTTCTTTTTTTCAGGCTATAGTAAGATACACAGCTATAATGCTTTCGACAATTTCCAATGGACATTTATAGACCTGGGATTTGATAGTCAGCTGGTGGCGGGAATATTAGCACGAGGAATGATAGGCCTCGAATTTATGCTGGGTTTGTTTCTGCTGTTACATATTTACCTAGAAAAATTCACCTATAAGGCTGTAATCGGCATTCTGATATTTTTTATCATTTACCTGATCTTCGTGATCATTAAACACGGCAATGCAGGCGACTGTGGCTGTTTTGGGGATAAATTGGCCATGTCTCCGCTCAATGCCATCATCAAGAATGTGGTGATGATAGCCATGACAGTGGTGTTGATGTTTATATACAAAGTGAAACCGTATAAATACCAGGATATAATGCTACCCCCTGTTATAGTAGTGGCCATGTCGATCTGTTTTTTCGCTAATCCGCTAGATGCAAGTACCGCCCCTGCACCATATAAAAAGACACTGGATATTTCACCACTGTATAGCTATACTCCTAAGCCAGCAGTTGATCTGCTACATGGCAAGCATATTGTGATCTTTGCAAGCTACTATTGCCCGCATTGTAAAAAAGCAGCCTACCTGTTGCAGATCATTCACCGCAAGCACCCTGAATTTCCTATTTATATGGTATTGGCGGGCGCTCCTGAACAAGAAAAGCAGTTCTTTGATGAATCTCATGCTATTGACATTCCACATCTTTATTATCCACATAACGATGAGTTTACACTGATGGCGGGTGAAGGCACTCCGGCAATTTACTGGATGAATAATGGGAAGGCGGAATTTCAGAGTAACTACTACCAGTTGGATCCGGTGTACATGGAAAAGTGGTTGAAGAAGTAGAGGGTGGATGCGTTGGGGCTCAGCCCGGCCTGCACCTTGGACAACCTTGGCTCTCAATCTTTTTTCGTGACTATAAAAGGAGTATTTGCCTAAAAAATGGTAACCCCTGCGGGCAATGTCAGTGACTTAAGGATTTGCAGGTTACTACCAAAGTTGTTTCGCCCCTTCAGGGCTTTGTTTTTTGTAAACTATTTAACCGGGGCTTCACCCCCGGCTGTTATATTTCGCCCCTTCAGGGCTATTAAAAATTTCTTAAGACAATGACATTTACCAGCTGGCGCAAATACGTACCGGTAAAGATGTTAATACTACAAACGGGCAACACCTAGGGGATAAACCACTTAAAAAAATCAACATATAAATATACTTTAGCTCCAACGGAGAGGAGGTGCTTACTTGAATGATATGTGTGGTACGTTCAGAAGTTTAGACGGTATAACACCTAAATTTTCATCCTTCAGCCATATTCATCTTTCAGACTATTCTGCTAACTTTGCAGCATGGCTACCAATAAGATCATTGTTGCGATAGATGGTTTTTCATCTTGTGGTAAAAGCACTATAGCAAAGCAGCTTGCTGTAAGGCTTGGGTATGCCTATATTGATAGCGGTGCTATGTACAGGGCCATTACATTGTATTTCCTGCGCAATGGCGTTAACTACAATAATCATGATGAGGTTGTGGCTGCGTTGAACGACATACACATCACCTTTATTTTTAACGAAGATTCTAAAACCTCAGACATTTATTTGAATGATGAGGATGTATCTCTACCTATAAGAGATATGCTTGTGGCAGATAAGGTAAGCCAGGTAGCCGCAATTAAAGAAGTACGACATTTTGCTGTAGCGCAACAGAAACGCCTGGGTCGTAAAAAAGGTATAGTGATGGATGGCCGTGATATTGGCTCTGTTGTATTCCCTGATGCGGAGTTGAAGGTATTTATGGTGGCAGATCCGGCGGTACGTGTTATGCGTCGCTTTAAGGAAATGTATGCTACCAACCCGCACATAACCATAGAGGAAGTACGTCATAATCTGGAGCTACGCGATTACATAGATAGCACGCGCGAAGAAAGTCCGCTGCACCAAGCAAAAGATGCCCTACTGCTGGACAATAGCTCTATGACCCGTGAAGAGCAACTGGACAAAGTAATAGGCTGGGTGAAGGAAAGATCTATGGCGGGAGCGCAGGCTTAAGGCTGCTACTTAAGAACATGACATCTGGTTCATCAACCGTTTAGAACATAAAAATAAATATCTTACGAATATTGCCGGTGGTTTAGGGGATTTCTCATGAAATCAATATTTTATCCCAAAAATTTGTTGTAAAATTGCGCAGCATTTTCAACATACTCATGGATTTTAAATATACTGATACACAGCTATCTATTGCGGAAATGATCCGCGATTTCGCCAACAAACACATCCGCCCCGAAATGATGGAGTGGGATGAATCACAAAAATTCCCTGTTGAAGTTTTCAAAAAACTCGGCGAATTGGGCCTGATGGGTGTTTTGGTTCCTACTGAATATGGTGGTTCAGGTCTCGGTTATTTTGAATATGTAACTGTAGTTAGTGAAATAGCTAAGGTTTGTGGTTCTATCGGTTTGTCGGTAGCTGCACATAACTCTTTGTGCACCGGCCATATCCTTTATTTCGGTAACGAAGAGCAGAAGAAGAAATACCTGCCTAAGCTGGCTACCGGCGAGTGGATTGGGGCATGGGGTCTTACAGAAGCAAACACAGGAAGTGATTCGGGCAATATGACCTGCACCGCTACCCGCGATGGTGATGACTGGATTCTGAATGGCACTAAGAACTGGATAACACATGGCATCACAGGTAATGTAGCTGTAGTATTGGCTCGTACAGGTGAAAAGCGTGCTAAGAATAATGTAACTGCATTTATAGTAGAGCGCGGCACACCGGGCTTTGCAGCAGGTAAGAAGGAAAACAAGCTGGGTATGCGTGCAAGTGAGACCGCAGAGCTGGTATTTGACAACTGCCGTATCTCTGATGCACAGCGCATGGGCGAAGTAGGCAGTGGCTTTAAGCAGGCTATGAAAATACTGGATGGTGGTCGTATCTCTATCGCAGCACTTTCATTGGGTATTGCAAAGGGTGCTTACGAAGCTTCTCTGAAGTATTCAAAAGAGCGTCACCAGTTCGATCAGCCTATCTGCAATTTCCAGGCTATTGCTTTCAAGCTGGCTGATATGGCTACTGAGATCGAAGCATCTGAATTGCTGATCTACCAGGCTGCTGATCTGAAGAACCGCAACATGCCAATGACGAAGGAGTCGGCATTTGCTAAGTATTATGCATCTGAAGTTTGCGTAAGAGCTTCTACTGAAGCAGTACAGATCTTTGGTGGTTATGGTTATACCAAAGACTTCCCTGTTGAAAAGTACTATCGCGACAGCAAGTTGTGCACGATAGGCGAAGGCACCAGCGAAATACAGAAGCTGGTTATTTCAAGAGCAATATTAAGCTAGTAACTAACTAAGATAAATAAATGAGCAGGCCATTTCGGAAGAGATGGCCTGTTTTGGTTTTATGTAGTTAGTTATGTTATTTCTTCAGGAAGAACTCATTCAACTGTAGTACCTGCGGGGTAATGGCGGTGACATCATCGTTGGTGATCACATGGTCACAGCGACCCATCTTCTCTTCCTCGTTCATTTGTTTTGAAATGATGTCGAGGACCTTTTCACGGGTCTGCCCTCCCCTTGCCATTGTGCGGGCTATGCGGAGCTCTAGAGGGGCATAGACGCCTACTATTATATCCATTTCTTTATAGCTGCCGCTTTCGAAGAATATGGCGGCTTCTTTTATGATATAAGGAGCCTGTTGTCTCGCTACCCATTCTGCTGCGTAATTAATTGTAGCGGGATGTACGAGTGCGTTGAGTTGTTGTAATTTTTCGGGTTGTCGGAAGATTATGTCGGATACTCTTGCTCTGTCTAACAGGTTATTGTTATAGACCTCATTGCCCAGCAAACTACTTATAGAGGCAACGAGTTGCTCATCATTTTCCATTAAGTAGCGGGCAGCATTATCGGCATTGAACACAGGTATGCCCAGCGTTTCAAACACTTTGCAAACCACCGATTTGCCCGATCCTATTCCTCCTGTTATACCTACTTTAAGCAATGTGACTACAAATTAAATTTCTGAACAAGGAGAATCATGTACCTATATCAAAGACGATACGTCCCGATGCGGTAACCACCTCCCCCTCGTTCCGAGGGTACTCCTCCTTCAAAAGGAGGAGAGTGTGTTATTCAATATTTATTTACGAATACTATAATACACTACACTAATCAAAAAAAATGCCAACTATCGTTTAAAGATAGTTGACACCATTAATATTATTCTAAAAGATTGATTTATTTGGTAGCTACAGCAACACCAGATGCTGCGTCTTGTTTCTTGCGGTAAGCAACGGTTGTTTCCATAGAAACGGCTGCACGCTCAATCTTTACCACCATACCACGAGCTATTTCTAACTGTAAAGTACCGTCGTCGTTAGCTTTCTGTATTGTGCCGTGTATACCCGCAGTAGTGATCACGTACTCACCCTGATTCATGCTTTCAGCAAATTTCTTTTGCTCTTTAGCACGCTTTGCCTGTGGGCGCAGCATAAAGAAATACATAACGGCAAACATACCAACCATTAATACTATTGACATATACGGATTCTGTCCGCCTGCCTGCAACATAATTGAACTTAATACTATCTGCATTTTTGTGTTTTTTGTATTTAAAATATTGCTCTTTACGAGCGTTCAAGTTTTCTATTTATTCTTCGGCACTTCAACCTCTCCCTTTATGTACAACATATGAATGCTGCGAACGGTATTAGTAGTAATGGTCACCGATTTTTCCTGGTGTCCACCTTTGCCTGCCGAGTTAAAGGTAACCTTTATTACTTCAGTCTTACCGGGTGCTACAGGATCGTGAGGATAAACCGGAACAGTACAACCACAAGAGCCTGATGCATTAGTGATGAGCAACGGTGTCTTACCATTGTTGGTAAAGGTAAACTCATGAGTTACAGATTCGCCCTGGTGGATGGTACCGAACTCATGAACTGTATCCTTAAAATCCATGGTAGGCTTGCGGGCAGCAGACACTGTGTCTATGCCGTTAGCTGTGTGCGGATTGTTCACAAGGCTTGTAGGCAACTGGCCCTTTGGAGCCTCAGGTGTATTGTTGTTGCAAGATACAGCACCAATACCTAAAAGAGCAATTAAAAGATAGCGTTTCATGTTCATTCTATTTTATCTTCCTGTTCTTTCTTCTTTACGGATCATGTTTTCCTTCACCAGATCCTTCAGCAAATTGTCCAATACACCATTTACAAACTGTCCGCTCTGTGGCATACTGTATTGCTTGGCTATATCTATATATTCGTTGATGGTAACCTTAGTAGGTATAGTAGGGAAATAAAGGAACTCGCACACAGCCATACGCAGCAACAACAGATCTATCAAAGCTACGCGCTCCTTATCCCAGTTGTTCAACTTTGGCTCTATTAGTTCCAGGCAATAAGCTTCCTTGTCCAGCACTGCCAGAAGCAGATCATGAGCATATTCCTTTTTCTCGGGAGTCAGCAACTTCAGGAAGTCGACCTTAGAACTGTTTTTGAAGAAGTTCTGCATCAACATGATGATCAGTTCGCTGTTGTCTTCCCAACCGGGCAAGTCATCAACAAAAGTGCTCACCAAAGATTCATTTTCCATTATGAGCTTGTCCCATATGAACTGGATAATGTTCTTGTCGCCTGCCGGTGTCTGAGGAGTTTCGAGGTAAGCAGCGTATTCATCGCTCTTAGCCAGCTGCTGGTAAATTTTCTTCACCCACTCTTCATCTATGAAACGCTCCAGCTTGTCTTTCTTTATCTTTTCAGTAAAAGAAGCCTTTTCCAATGTCTTCAAGACATAAGAGTTGGTGGCTATGCGCACATTCACATTCATATCTTCTTCGGTACGGATGTACTTAGACGAACGATGTAAAGAGTCTGATTCGGCGTATTGTGCTATTTTGATCGGATACAGTACACACACGGTAAAAACATCCAGTACGTGATCTAACTTCTCATTAAGCATTCGTGCAACGGTCAATTTATTCTCTACCTCCGATTTTTCAAACGAGGCCAAAGAATAAAGAGTTTGCATCACCTTCACCCTGATATTTCTCCTGCTAATCATATATGAGTAAAGAACCCCTTGTTTTGGGGTGCAAAGGTATGTAAAGTGAAACTTTAAACAACAAAAAAATGTGTTAATGTAAATACATAAACGACGGTATAATAAATTTATAATGCCCGATTACCGCAAAATATGCCAATTCTTATGTCCGGGCTATTGGTTGAAACCTATAAAATAGCTTATTTTACACGTTCTATTAGCCAGGTAATGAGCAAACAACAGCAATCTAAAGGTAAGCCGCAGGCGACACAGCCTGTAAATACGAAAACTGAGCCTTTGCAGGCAACCCAGACCGGCCCCAAAGCCGGCCTGTCCCATTTTACAATTTTGTCGCTAGTGCTGGCTGCCCTCTCCTTTGTGTTGTATTTCAACTCATTACAGAACGGGTTTGTAATGGACGATGTGATAATGGTGAAAGAAAATACCATTGTTGCCAAAGGATTTGCGGGCATAATGGAATTACTTGCCACACCGCATATGAGGGGGTATCTGATCATACCCAATGATACCTATCGTCCATTATCGCTGGTAATGTTTGCAATAGAGCATGAATTTTTCGGGCTTAATCCTGCGCCATACCACTTCTTTAATATCGTGGTGTTTGCCGGCTGTGTGGTTTTGTTCTTTTCCTTCCTCCATCGCTTCTTTGATGGTCAAAAGATCATTGTTGCATTCATTGGCGCCTTTCTTTTTGCCATACATCCTACCCATACCGAGGTTGTAGCCAATATTAAAAGCCGCGATGAGCTGCTTTGCTTCTTCTTTGCCTTTATGTCGCTGAATATTTTCATGAAGTACATGAAAGAAGGAAAGATACAACACCTGCTGATCGGTATTTTCACGCTGTACCTGTCGTTTATATCTAAAGAGAATGTGATCACGTTCATTGGTGTGGTACCGGTGCTTTTCTTCCTATTTAAGAATGACAGCAAACAAAGAGCACTGTTCATAACCCTTGGCACTGTATTAAGCACCATAGCATTTATAGCCATAAGGGCAGTTATATTAGCTAAGTATGCCGCTAATGAAACCAGGCAAATAGAGTTTATTGATAATGCGCTCACGCAGGCTAGTTTAATGACTAGAATACCAACTTCTATTGAAATTTCAGGAAGATATCTTCTACTTTTGTTTAAGCCATTTCCTCTAATTTGCAATTACTCTTTTAACGCGATACCAGATGCGCCGTTTACAAAGATTAGCGTAATCGCTACCATAATTGCCTATGGTTTTATGATCTGGTATGCCGTAACGAGACTGATCAAGAACAATAAAGACCCACTTGCATTTGCCATTTTGTTTTACCTGGCCACTATTGCACTGTTCAACAACATGTTCATCCTTATAGGTGCATAGATGGGCGAACGATTCCTGTTTATGGCGTCGGCAGGCTGGTGTATGGCAGGTGCTTTTGCGGTAGACCGATGGATACTGAAAGGCGAAACGCCTGACATCAGTGCACTGAAAACTCC
>CANBQQ010000036.1 GCA_947371715.1 Flavipsychrobacter stenotrophus | reverse complement strand
GTACACCTGGCGTATGCCAAAGATGCTTACGTGTATATCAAAAACTTCAACTTCACCAGCGGTAAAGGCAATGGTTTTACTGCCGAGAAGATAAAGGGGACATTACTGCTGGAGAAAATGATGGCAGAGGATGTCTCTTACGATAGCATTAAACAAACCTGGCATCTGCACAATATCATCGTGCGGAGAAATGACACCTTGCAGGAAACGGTTACGAAACTGGACGATATCTATATCAACTACCCTTTCAAACCTACCGATCTCAATCGAAACGAAGCTTTGAAAGAAGCACTCACAACGCCAGAACTGATCGAATACATTAAAACCGAATCATTGCGAGGAAGGGAAAATCTCAATATGTTCTACGTAGAAAAAGACAGAAGAACCTCCCAGCCGTTTGCCGGACTGATCCTTACTGTTATTGGTGCATGTATAGCCAGCAGAAAGATTCGCGGTGGTAGCGGCTTTCATCTGGCCTTAGGTATCTCTATCAGTGCCATCTATGTTATGTTCATGCAGTTATCCACTACATTCTCTACCAAAGCTTCTTTAGATCCGCTCATATCCGTTTGGATTCCTAACTTCATTTTCGCCATCATTGCATACTACTTATATAGGCGACAGGTGAAGTAAATAGAACCAGTCTTTAATAAATACCCGTATTGAGATATATGATATTGATCAGCATTTTGTTTAACTTTTATTTATTATTTTTACACAAAATACCGCTTACGGTATTATTATAATGGAGAACAGGGGCGAAATAAGAGCGTATGATGTAGTGATCATTGGTGCCGGTCCGGGTGGTACAAGCTGTGCCCTTGCTCTTAAAGACTCCGGACTCAAAGTAGCCATTATAGATAAAAGTGATTTCCCTCGTGACAAGGTGTGCGGCGAGTTGATGCACAAGAAGACAGTAGAAACTTTTAACTCCATCATTCCAGGTTTCAAAGAAGAATTTACCAAATTCCCCAAAACCCTGGTATTGAAGCACACCAAAATGCACTACAAGGGCAAAGTAGTTACCTATAACTGGGAGGGAGAATCTTACACATGTCCGCGCATACACTTCGATAATTATCTGCTCAACAAGGTAAAAGAAGCCGGTAATATTGATGTGTTCACCAATACTACACCCGATAAATTCATTACCGACGAACAAGGAATAACAATAACCATAAAGGGTCTGGATCATTCTTTCAGGACTAAAATACTCATCGGTGCAGATGGTGTTAACTCAACAGTGGCTAAGCAGTTAGCGCACAAGGTCATCAATAAAGAGCATTACCTCGGGGCAGTCAGAACGTATTTCTCGGGCATCACAGATCTTAAAAGTAACACTTCCGAGATCTACTTCAACTCCAAATATCACCTCAACTGCATGTGGGTATTCCCTGTAGAGGGTGGCAGGGCCAATGTGGGTTTCGGCCTGTTGTCCAGCGATATTTCAAAAAAGAAGATCAACCTCAAAGAGTCATTTTATCAATACTTCAAAATTGATAAGGACCTTGGCGAGAAATTCCAAAATGCAAAACAAGAAGGTCCGCTGGAAGGATTTGGTGTAGCTATTGGTTCGGTTATGGGCACTGTATCCGGCGACAGATTCCTGCTGATCGGAGATGCGGCATCACTTACCAACCCTATCTCAGGCACAGGCATGGGCAATGCTGTAGTGAGCGGCAAGCTGGCTGCAGATCAGGTAAAAGAATGCTTTAAGCAGCAAAATTTCAGTGCCACTTTCATGCAGTCATATAATGCACTACTTGATAAGCAGATATACAAAGACCTGGTTGCCAGCTATAAGGCAACAAGATTTTTGGCCGGCGTTCCATTCATACTCGACATACTTTTTTGGTTGGCCCAGTATGAGTGGATAAAGAAAAAAATACAAAGTTTAGTATAATTGTATAGTATATAATTGAAAATACCCCATGACTGAAAGCGCAGATGTAAAGCAATATGATGTACTGATATTAGGTGCCGGCCCCGGTGGCACCAGCTGTGCATTGGCATTACATCAGGCCGGGCTTAAGGTGGCTATCATAGATAAGAGTGAATTCCCAAGAGATAAAGTGTGCGGTGAACTGTTGCACAAAAAGGCAGTGGAAACACTGAACGCTATTCTACCCGGCTTCGAAAAAGACTTCATTGACTTTCCCAAAACACTGGTCCTAAAACATACAACGGTTCATTATAAGGGTAAATCACTCACCTTCGATTGGGTAAGTGAATCATATACATGTCCAAGGTTAGAGTTCGACAACTACCTCCTTAATACGGTGAGAAAATATACAAGTACCGATATTTTCACCGCAACTGTCCCCGACAAAATAACGGTAACCGATGATGGCGTAACACTCACGATCAAGAACTCACCTGTTGTATACTCGGCAAAAATGATCATTGGCGCCGACGGTGCTCACTCTACTGTTGCCAAGCAATTGACCGAAAAAACACTGGATAGAGCTCATTACCTGGGTGCTGTAAGAGCATATTACAAAAATGTCAAGAACACCGACAACTTTACCAGCGAGGTGTTTTTTAGCTCCAAATACAACCTCAATTACCTGTGGGTATTCCCTATTGAAGGCAACCTGTCTAATGTAGGCTTTGGCTTGCTTTCCAGCAATATTTCTGAGAACAAGATCAATCTTAAAGAGTCATTTTACGACTACTTCAAGCAAAGCCCTGAGCTGGCTGAGAAATTCGCCAATGCAGAACAGGTATCCACACTCGAAGGTTTTGGCGTACCGCTCGGATCTACAATTGGTACTGTTTCAGGCAAGCGTTTTATGCTAATTGGTGATGCAGCGTCACTCTCTAACCCGCTATCAGGCACAGGTATGGGCAATGCCGTAATGAGCGGCAAAATAGCTGCAGATCAGTTGATCCGCTCATTTAAGGCCAATGACTTCAGTGCAGAGTTTATGAAAGGCTACGACAATGTGCTGCAGTCATCTATTGTAGACGGGCTCTATAGCAGCTACAAGGCTCAACGTACGCTTTCCAAGCTACCCTTCCTACTCGACATTGTCTTCTTCATCGGAAAGAACAAACGAATCAGAAAATACATACAGAGTATAGTTTAGCATTTCCGTTACTTTATTTACACGCATCAGATTTGACAACTTTCTAAAAAGTTGTCAAATCTCTCAATAACAAAATAGCCCGAACCAAAAAGATTCGGGCTATCAACAATAAAATTCGAAAAGATCATAAATTACCTATCAATCCCTGCAGATACTTACCGTATCCACTCTTCATATAGATCTTAGCTTGTTTTTCCATCTGCTCATCGTTGATCCAACCGTTGCGGTAAGCGATCTCTTCAATACAACCGATCTTCAAGCCCTGGCGCTTTTCTATCACTTCGATAAATTCGCCGGCCTCAATCAATGAATCAAATGTACCGGTATCTAACCATGCAGTTCCGCGGTCTAATACACCCACTTTCAGTTTACCTTTCTCCAGGTATACCTTATTGATATCTGTTATCTCCAGTTCTCCTCTATGAGAAGGCTTGATAGATTTTGCAATAGGCACAATATCATTATCATAGAAGTACAAACCTGGTACAGCGAAGTTTGATTTAGGCTTTTCAGGCTTTTCCTCTATGCTCAATACATTATAGTTCTTGTCAAATTCTACTACGCCATAACGCTCAGGATCATGAACCTGGTAAGCGAATACAACAGCACCATCCGGATTAGCATTATTCTTAAGCAATGTACCCATTCCGGAACCGTGGAATATGTTATCACCAAGTACCAATGCCGCAGGATTATTACCTACAAAATCAGCACCTAATATAAATGCCTGTGCCAAACCTTCCGGCTTAGGCTGTACTACATACTCAAAACTGCAACCTATCTGGCTACCATCTCCAAGCAACTTCTTAAATGCAGGCTGATCTTCAGGTGTGGTTATGATCAATATCTCATTGATACCAGCTAATAGCAAAGTAGACAATGGATAATAGATCATTGGTTTATCATAAACAGGCATCAGCTGCTTACTTACCGCTATTGTCAATGGGTACAACCTTGTACCTGATCCACCTGCAAGAATAATTCCTTTCATATTAGTCGTAAGTTGTAAGTCGTAAGTAATTAATTATACTGCTTGGTGTAATACTTTTGATAGTCACCAGAAGTCACGTTATTTAGCCATTCTTCATTAGCCAGATACCAGTCGATCGTCTTGCTCAATCCCTCTTCAAAGGTAACTGACGGATACCAGCCCAACTCTTTGTTTAGTTTAGTTGCATCAATTGCATAGCGCCTGTCGTGTCCCGGACGATCCTTGATGTATGTGATCAACTGCTCAGATTCACCCTTTTCACGGCCCAGCTTCTCGTCCATCTCGCGGCACAACAACTTCACCAATTCAATATTCTGCCACTCATTGAAACCTCCGATATTGTAAGTTTCACCATTTCTACCCTTCTCAAATACAAGTTCTATAGCCCTTGCATGGTCTATAACATACAACCAGTCGCGGGTGTATTTACCATCTCCATAAACAGGCAATGGCTTCTTGTTGCGGATATTATTAATAAACAGCGGTATCAGTTTCTCAGGAAAATGATTAGGACCGTAATTGTTAGAACAATTGGTCAACACAAATGGCATATGATAAGTATTACCGTAGGCACGCACCAAATGATCTGACGCTGCTTTAGATGCAGAATATGGAGATTGTGGATCGTAAGGCGTTGTTTCAAGGAAGAAGCCGGTATCACCAAGTGAACCATATACCTCATCTGTAGAAACATGGTAGAAACGCTTTCCCTCAAAGTTACCCTTCCATGCTGCCAGTGCTGCATTAAGCAGGTTGGCTGTGCCCATTACATTCGTTTGTATAAATGCATTTGGGTCAGTTATAGAACGGTCTACATGACTTTCAGCAGCAAGGTGCACTACGCCATCAAACTTATATTTATTAAAAAGTTCGGTGATTTTTTCTGCGTCATTAATATTGGCATGTTCGAATGTATAATTCGGCTCATTCTCAATATCCTTCAGGTTTTCTAAGTTACCTGCATAGGTAAGCGCATCCAGGTTAACGATATGGTATTCAGGATGTTTCTGAACAAATAATCTTACAACATGGGAGCCAATGAATCCCGCCCCACCAGTTATCAACAGAGTTTTTTCCATGAGGGCGAAAATAGTTCAAAATATTGAAGAGTGAAAATTATAGAATTACTAAATCTACATTTTAAGCAGATATAATGAAATAGCAAAGGGCAGCACCTTGCGGCACTGCCCTTCACATTCACACACACTATTACTCTTAGTTGATCACAATTTCCTTTACAGGAACCTCTGCATTTTCCTTTTTAGGTAAGGATACATTAAGTATACCATCGCTATATTTAGCGGATATTGCCCCGGTATCTATCTTCTCATTCAGCGTGAAGCTTCTCTTGAAAGATCTTACACTGTACTCGGTCCTTAGGTATTTCACCTGGTTCTCTTCCTTACCTTCTTCTTTTGTTTCTTCTTTGTGCTCATAAGAGACGGTCAATACGTTCTTATCAACATTGATCTTGAAATCTTCTTTCCTGATGCCGGGAGCCACTACATGCAGATCATAGCCTTTATCTGTTTCATGTATATTCACCGGTGTAGATCCTGCTGTAGCATCTTCATTGATCCTGCTGATACCATTGTGCAGCATGTTTTCCAATAATCCGCCAAATGTGGCCGGCATCATTCCGTAACTTCTTTTCTGATACATAGTTTTTATTTTTTTAGTTTTTAATGATTGATTTGCTAGTACTAAATCAAACTAAGTACCAATTGATTTTATCGGACATAATGTCCGAATTCGAAATAACCATCAGCCATATTGTCGTTAATAAATTTTCAAGTGCGACAAATTGACAATTATTCACTTCAACTAACGCTCATATCTAATTGATAATGAACATATAGTAATATTATAAACACTGGAAACTCATTACTGCCTACAAAACAATAAAATAAAAATACCAACAACCATATCAGCTATTTGAAAAATAATTTTTCAATTCCGAACCTTTTTCAGATATTTGCTGTGCTGACGATGGGTTAGTAAGTACAGTCCCTTCCCGAGATACCAAGGTATCTCGGGACTTTTTTTGCGCACTCTTTTTCCCGCACTATTATGAGTGCACATAGCATCCACTTTGAACTTTCTTTGAGCACCTTAAACAATACATTCATTTTTGGCTGGATTTTTGCTAATTGACAATCATATTATTGCATTGTCAATCACTAACATTTTTCACGCTCACTGATGTCACAACAATCAATAAACAATAAACTCATTTTCGAAACACTTTCTGTTTTTGTGCTCATCAGCGTAGCAGCGGTAGGCATACAACATTTACCTATTAATACGGGGACAAAATGGATCATCTATACCCCCTTACTTATATTTCAGGGACTCTGGTTTTACAGATTTTACATTGTTGGTCACGAAGCATCTCACAACAAACTTTTTAGAAACAACAAGCAACTAAACGACTTGTGGGGTTCTGTAGTGTTGCTCCCAATAATGGTTCCCATCACCATTTACAGAAAGATCCACATGTTCCACCATGGCTTCAATCGAAAAGACCATCACACCTCTTCACTTGATACATTTGTAATAACCGGCACGCCTACTGTACTTAGAAAGATCTATTGCTATATAGTGTGGTACATTAGTGTATTCTTTGGCGGCTTCTTCTTTCACTCGCTTATTTCTATTTTATTATTCCTGTTTGTGCCTGTATCATTATCCAAAAAGATCTCACCTGCATTCAACAACTGGGGCATTAAAGATCAACTGAAATCAATAGCACTCTTCTCGTTAGGTGTAGCATTGCACGTCTCTGTATACTTTCTGCTTGGTAAAGAGATATACCTCTACACGCTGGGCTACCCAATGCTTTCATTTGCATGGGTACTCTCTATGTTGGTCTATATATTCCACTATGACACTACAACCGGAACAGGCGTTCGTTTTAATGTCCGCTCAGTTAAGCGCGTACCAATATTTTCATGGATACTGATGAACTTTAATGAACACGCCACTCATCACCAATATCCCAATGTACCCTGGCATGAATTGCCAACGAGGAGCACACCGCTACCTCAGGAATACACCGAACAGAATCAAAACACATGGAATTTCTTCCGTGCCATTATTAACCAGGTAAAAGGTCCAACCATCGTGTATGAAGACAAAACTACGTAAGGCCACACCTGGGGATGCCAAAGCATTTCTATATATAAAGAACCAGCTACCACTAACTATCAATGATACAAATACAACAACAGGCGGCTTCTTACTAGGTACCGACGAAGCTACCTATCTAGACTACATTAACACATCCTACTGCCTTGTTGCTGAAGAGGACAATAAGGTCATAGGGTTCGGTATCATCTTCCCCGATAATAAGTTGCGCGAGTCAGATGTATGGATACGCCGACATAGCGCCACTTGGCAGATAGACCTTGCTAAATATGAACCGCAGCAGTTATGTTACTTCGAACAGTTTGCCTTTCTCACCGGCCATAAACGCGCCGCTGTAGCATTGGCGTATCACATCACTTCATGGGCATTTACCATGGGGCACGAAACACTGTTTGCAACAACAGTAAATGAACCTGTTCGCAACCTTGCCGCTATACCTTTTGTCAATGCAGCCAATGGCATGAAGGCAGGCAATATTGATGAAACATACCCCATCATAGGACACATCAATTCAGACATACACTTAGTTGAATCAGCAGAGTTCTACGAGCGCGCCAAAGCTCATCCACTATATTCTTTTGTTCAGTCTCAAACTATAGACCTGTCGTGAGAGAAAAAACAACACCGTATCTAAGATCAATTGCAGTCAGCGCTTCTATCGCCGACCAATATTATATTAGTGAATCTGAACCATTTGCAGATGACACTTACAATGACCCGTTACATGAAGACGATCATGAAGTAGTAAAAGGACTTGTACATAAATACAGTAATAGAGCACTCATAAAAGTAAGTTACCAATGCGCAGCTCATTGCCGCTTCTGTACCCGTATCCGCCAGATAGGCAATGCGGAAGGCACGTTGACCGATGATAACATCAACAACATTATCACTTACCTGTATCAACACCCCGAGATCGATGATGTGATCTTATCGGGTGGCGATCCATTCTACACAGCCAAACTCACTTATCAACTATTACAACAACTAAAGGAAATTAATAGCATAAAGGTCTTCCGCATCGGCACTCGTCTACCCTTGCAATTACCTGAAGCATTTCAGTCGGATGCTGTTCAGTTACTATTGTCATTGATAGATGAGATTGCAAAACGGAGACCATTCTATATATTATTACACATAAACCATCCCGACGAACTTACTGAGCAGGCACTGGCAACAATAGCCATGTTGCGCAGCCACAAAGTCACCTTACTCTCACAAACGGTCTTTCTTAAAGGCATCAACGACAATTACAAAACACTACATCAATTATACACCCAACTGCACTACACAGGTGTTATACCCTACTATCTCTATCATTGCGATGCAGTAAAAGGCATTCAGCATTTTGCGGTAGATATAGAAAAGGAAAAAGAGATAGCCACGCAGTTAACAGCAACCCTTAGCGGCATTGCCTGCCCTACCTATATAATAGATGTAGAAGACGGACACGGTAAAATTCCCGTACCTCTAAATTTTATCAACGAAAATAACGGAACAATAACCGACTTCAAAAACACAAAGCATGAATTGAAATAACCTACCAGGCTGGATTTGACAACTTTCCAAAAAGTTGTCAAATCTGAAATCAAAATAACTATCACACAAGCGCAGGCTATTAAGAATGCGCCAGAGTAATCACCTTTAGGTTTTCACTTTTGCCTTTTGACTTATTATTACACCGTACTAAACATCCGCAACATACTCTGCGCCATTACCGGCTGAGTAGCCTTCAAAGCATCAATGTCTTCTTTATTGATCCTGAACAGCAATGTATCTGTTAGTGCCTTAGCCGACGCCAGCTCCTGACCCGGAGTATCTATCTTCACTATTATCTCCTTACCTCCCTGTCGCATGATCTCGGCCACACCGTTGAACATAGACACGGTACCATAGTAGATAATGAACATGCTGTTACCCGGCTCACCTTCGCCGTACAATACACCATTGGCCGAATAGCGCTCCTCCTGCATTATATCGCAGATAGCAGAAAACATAGACTGGGTAAAGTTTTCAAAAATAGGAATGGTCTTCAACACCACGATCTTCTCTATATATAATAGTGCATCGTCATGCTCCTGGTCTATCGTAAAGCTAGCGTTCGACTCATCTTCTATCAATCGCAGTGCAAATGGCTTACGACTTAATGCCAGTTGCACCATTTCAAAGATCATCTTTTCATGATGGTCCTTATACATCTGTAGTACATCATCAGAGAGCTCCAGCAGGTAGGTATACAAAGCAGCTGCCTGTGTCCACAACAGGAATATACTTTTCTTCTTACCCATCAACACCGCTTCACTTATATCTTCTTTTACCTGCAGTTGGTAGAACTGGGCCAGGTGCGCCTTCAATGCCGCATTATCGGTCAACTCAAATATGGGCAGGAAACGCTTCTTATGATTTTCATCGAACGCAGCTTCCATCATCTTCGCAGCAGGCGCTTTTTTATCGCCCGCCTTATCGTATGCAGCTATGATCTTACTAAACGTTTCTTTGTTGTACATGAGCGACAACAGCAGCAACAATCTTCTTTTCGCATTCCTGATCTCTGCCGTAAATGCCTCCTTCAGTAGTACAGCGCTATCGGGCAGCTGGTCTATGTAGTGCAGACTCGAATGTATCAACGCACCCACGTTAACAAGTTTCAGTTCCAGTACCCCTCTGTCCACATCTACCTTCTCATTGTTCATCAGGTAGAGCGCCTGCAGGCAACCATCCAGCAATTCAGTATCTGCCGGTGGTAGCAGGTACATGCAAATGATCATTGCCGCTATCTTCTCTTCTATATATCCACAGAGTTTCAGAATATCATCAGGGTAACGCTCCAGCAGGCCCTTGTTTTCCAGTAGATGATTCACCACATCCTTCTGGTAATTGCTCAGCGATTTCACTACATCATCGCTCTGGTGCCTGTCCGCAAGCAATAAGAACAATGCCGACATCAGCTTAGGGTGCGTGAGCTTTCCGGCAGCAATAATGGCTGCCTTACGCACACTAATATCCTCATGATCAAAGAATTTTAGCAGATGCCTGTAGTGACTATTCAGGTGCATGTCTCCAATTACGGTAGCGCCAATTACATTCTGAGCAGCCTCAGTCGACACCAGCAGGTCGTTCAGCTTGTGCCCTGCTATCATTATGATCTCCGGGTTCCCACTTTCCATCAGCCCTTTAATGGCCGCTTGCTTGATGCGCAGATCAGGATTCTCCAGGAAACTGTTATACTGCTCTCCAAAGCTATCTCTGTATCTGGCACCACAATGAATGATAGCCAGTTCCTTCACTTCTATGGTAGGATCTGTAACCGCCAGGTATATCAATACATCAGTATCGCTGAAAGGTGTATCTACTGACATCTTCTCCAACGCATATTTCCTTACCTTTTCAGACTCATGCCGCAGCAACCTGCCTAGTTCCGTCTCAAAAAAGTGAACGTTACTATCAGAGCATATCTCATGTGCGTAGATCACATCATCTGGCTCGCGGCTCTCCAGCTTCTCCCTCATTATGGCCTGCGAAAAACTATTAAATGAATCAACAGCCCTGGTTACTAATACCCTTCTGGCGATGGCTCCCTTAAATGCAATAACATATTTTCTGAAAGTTATAAGTATAAGCACACTCCATACTACAGAAAGTCCGGCTATTATATTAGTGGCCAGATTGGGGTCCGGATGAGATACACGCCCAAAAACATAATATATCAATATACCCGCCAGCGCAAGACCACCCGACTCAGCAAATGCATGAACTATTACATAAGCCCTGTTTCTTACTGATGTAGGCAAGGGTTGTGACAGACTGACAAAAATAGGTTCATAAAATACTTCCTTGAACATAGCACCGCCTGCCAGGAAGAGGGTGAAACAAAACAACACCCGCTCTTCACTACTGCCAACTTTGGCAAGAATAACCGCAGCCACTGCTATAATAAAAACCGGCAATATCAACATCGATGTCTTAGCTCCCAGGCGCGATAACACCTTATTGGTCATAAAGGTTTTACCACCCGCAATAAGAATATTGGCTACCCCATATATAAGGCCTAAATACGCCGCCAGTTCCGATGCCTTATGAAACTTATCCTCTACCAGCGATAGAAAGGAAAAGTTAACAACAGAAAATAACAGCACACCAATAATGCCGAGCGCACACATCAACACAAGCAATCCTGAACCGCGGAATCTGAACAATCTGCGCCGCAGGTCACCTGCCTGTTTTACCGGCGCAGGTTTTATATCTCTTGCATAGCGCGGATCGAGTAACTGGCGAATGACAAAAAAGTTGACAAAAAATGCAACGACGGAAAATAACAACAGTGATTGTAACTCAAATACAGGCAGTAATAATCCTACAGAGAAAAAGCCGATAACCTTCGCCGGCACATCGCGCATACTTATCCACCCAAAAAGACTTTTAGAATCGCGGGTATCAAATAGCAAATTAGATAGTCCCCAGAACTCCAGATCGGTGATCAAGAACACTACTCTGCACCATATGAACATAACAAATGGCACCCATGTGGCCGCCTGCGCCTGCATGCCTAGGTAAAATATAAGTATGGACGCGGCGATAACTATCAATAGAAATGCACGCCGGTAGATGACCAACCTGCGCTCTATGAAGTTATATATACCACCCACTACTATCATGGCAACGGCAGCAGATACAAAAGCAAGTGGCAGATCGGCAGCTACAAACGATGATAAGAACAATGATGTAGCAACCGTGAAAAATAGGGACAACCCTATCCCCTGAAAGAAATAGTATATTAATAAGTGGCGCACCCTGGGTGGTTCTACCTCACGTATATTACCCATTTGCAAATCACTATTTTTCGCCATCAGTGCCCTCTGTTATTGATTTATATAATCTAAGCACAATATTACCTCATTACGCAATTTATTACCAAGTAATCGGCAAGCTATTATAGTTAGCCATTAGTTAACGGCAGGAATGAATGTTTTTAAGTCGTAAGTCTAAATAAAAGACAGAAAGTTACATTAGCTATTTCAATTACCTGAATAATCGTGGCATTAAATAAGAATGTCATAATCATAGCTTTCGACTCCATTCCCACTTACGACTCATGACTTATGACTTACGACTTATGACTTACGACTAATACAACTTCAACTTCGCCAGTCTGTCAGCCTCTTTGTTGATAATAGAATCCAGTGCCTTTTGCTTACCGTCTTTATTGCGGTAGATCAGACGATGGTCGAGTACCGCACGGGCTATATCCTTAACATCATCTTCTATTACATAGGTGCGACCCTGTACGAGCGCATAGGCACGCAGGCATTTAAGGAACGCAATACCACTACGGGTAGATGCGCCAAGTGATATATCCTGGTGTTCACGGGTCTGGCGGACAATGTTACTTACAGCACGTACAATCTCGTCATGAACAAATACAGCTCCCGCCTGCGCCTGCAGGTCCAGTATATCCTTCATACTCAGCACCTGTGTCAGCTCTATAAGATTGCGGGCAATATCCAGGTACTCGCGGTATATATTCAGTTCGGTTGCTTCATCCACATAGCCGAAATAGATCTTCATGTAAAAACGATCCAGCTGGGCAGCGGGCAATGGATAAGTGCCTTCCATTTCCACAGGGTTCTGCGTAGCTATGGTAAAGAACATACGCTCCAGTTTCAAAGTAGTGTCGCCCGATGTGATCTGCTGCTCGGCCATAGCTTCCAGCAAAGCACTCTGCACCTTAGGCGATGCACGGTTTATTTCATCGGCCAGCAGCACATTGCAGAACAGCGGACCTTTCTTAAATACAAACTCTTTATTAGCGTCATCAAATATATGAGAGCCTATCAGGTCCATAGGCAACAGATCGGGGGTGAACTGAATACGTTTGAACACCACATGCTCCCCTTCCCTTTCACCACTGATGCACTGCGCCAGCGTACGTGCCAGCACTGTCTTACCCGTACCGGGGTTATCTTCCATCAATATATGACCACCCGCCAGCAGGCAGGTAACCACCATTTCTATTTGTTTACGTTTACCGCGGATAACGGTCTCTACATTATCTACCAGCTGCTTTATAGCAACCGTTGCATCTATATTCAAAGCTTCTGAAACAGGGATATCCATTGGGCTTAATTTCTTTTGTACAAGATTAACGATTAATAGCGGATGAAAAAATATATGCTTTCTAATTTTTTGTGAAAAGGTGATGCCAAACATTAGACAATAAGGAACCTACCACAACACCTTAACTACCAAACAAATAATAGCTTAGTTTCGTGACACCGGAAAAACAGCCTGATCAATATGAGTCAAACTATTGTATGTAGTTCATGCGGCGCCAAAAATCTGTTGGCCGATAATGAGGATGCTATACTGTGTAGTTATTGCCAAAACCCGCTTACCAGACCCGCACCCGAGGAGGTGATTACACATGGTACCGCAACCCAAGACCACACCTCCGAAACAGCCACCTTACTGGCATATGCCTTACGTGCCAGGTCGGCCAACAACTACGACGAGGCAACAACCACTTACAATAAGGTACTGGAGATCGATCGTTATTCGGCGGAAGCCTATTTCGGGAGGGCCTACTGTTATGCCTGGTCTGCGTCGCTCGATGAACTGGACGTAGATGCACTCATTAAAGATTTCGGACTAGCGATAAAAGCTTATGAAGATCGCCTCACACCAATGGAGATGACCTCACGAATAGTTGACGAGGTGTGCAAATGGGCATCAGCAAGTTATGACACGTCTTACCAATTAACGATAGATTCCGATCACCCTAACCAATCGCTGCCGCTACACATTGACCGCTGCGAAAAACTCATCAAGGTTTTAGAGTGGGCACATGATATCTATAAAGAGTCATTTGCAACAATATACATCGCCGTAAGGATATGCAAAGAGCTGAAAGGGGAAAACTCTTATAAAAACAGTCAAAACAAAAGCGGCGTTTTGTGGCCGGGTGCAGAAATAAAGCTGGCATTTAGCAAAAAACATGACGAGCTGCTGGCTTCAATACCTTACAACGATCCGCAGAAAGACCAACTGAGGAAAGAAAAGCCGCAACCAAGATTAAGGCTCATGCGATATGCCATTGTCATT
>CANBQQ010000035.1 GCA_947371715.1 Flavipsychrobacter stenotrophus | reverse complement strand
ATCGGATACTACCTGGATGGTCAATTCCGGAAAGGTAAGTGGTAGCTACTATTTGCACAGGGTTAGTCCTGCCGTTTCTTATTTGCAGGGTGCTCGTTTCGATGTGCCTACTACTGCTGCCGGTGATACTGTTTCGGGCTTTGGTGTAGCATTCGCTTCAACAAGCGTTCCTACTACTGGTTCTGCATCTGTGTCTGTTCAGCTCTATTCTGTTCAGCAGGCTGGTACCAATTGGAACTTTGTGGCAACTTCAGTAAGCAAACCAATCCTTGCTTCTGATATTTCTTCAACTACGTCTACTGTATGGGCTTACTTCCCGATCGATCCTGTTGCTTCTGGTGGTATTGCTCAGTTCGTTTTGCAGCCGGGTACAACTTATGCAGCAGTTGCACAGATCAATGGTGTTACTACTGATCTGTTGGTGCTTTCTTCTGTATCTCCGAATGCTACGGGTTTCGCCGGCTATTTCGGCCAGTCTGACTCTTCACTCAATGATGGTGGTAATGCTTCTTTTGGTGCAACTAATATAGCTACAGGTTTAACAAGCGTACCAATGGTGCGTATGTACTTTGGTAACATAGGTACAGTTGGTATCAATGATATCAGCAAGGTAGCTATCCTTACAAAGGCAACACCTAACCCAGCTACAGCAGACTTTACTATATCATTCACCCAGGCGGTTCCTGCTGCTGCGGTAGTTAGCATCACTAACACTGTAGGTCAGGTTGTAGCTACTCAGAATGTTGCTGCAACTACAAGTGGTGCTGCTACATTCAGTACCGCTAGTTTACCTGCCGGTGTTTACTTCTATAGCGTAAATGCTGACGGTGGTCGTTCTACTGGTCGCATCGTTGTGGCTCATTAATAATTTAGTTACGGCAACCAGACAACTAAATGCCGTTTCTTGTCAATAAGTTTAGAAAGGCGGTTCCGTGACGGGGCCGCCTTTTTAACTTTGGGCAATTTCAAACATGTCGTATGCTGATCCTGCAAAAGTCTAACTTGTTAAACCTTTGATAAGATGTAGTCTGCAAGGGTGATAGAGTAAGGGATTTTTTGAGATCAATTACCTGCTTAATTACTTTCTGAGACCATGTTGTCTTCTTGCAATTCATTATGCTTCATTTAGTTGTGGTTGATTGTTGAAAGAAATAAGAATTATATACTTTAGTTTACCTGTTTTAAACTCCCCTTTTTGGGGTGATGGCCTTGCGGCCTGCGGTTTTCAGGGTGATCATTTTGGTGAAAAGCACTCGTAACTTTAGGAGGATAATTTTATTTTTTTTTCAACAAAATGGATAACCATGAAAAAATTAGTTCTTCTTTTAACTATGGGCTCTATCAGCCTCTCTATGCACGCTCAGGAAAACAGGAGCAGTGTAGTTTTTAATAACGCAGGTAAAGAGCAGTCAGCCGCGTATAGTCAGCCGTTGCCGGATAAGTATAAGGTCGGGTTACAATCAAAAACTACTACTCACGATAGGGTAGGTAATAAGACCACTACCGCTCCAACAAGCAGATGGTACAATTATGCACAGTACTTAGATACCAGTATAGCAGCAAGTACCGGTACGCCTGTTTCCCTCGCTGTCGTGACCATCTGGAATGATACGATGGGACAACTGGTATATACCGGTACAGGGTTGGCGCACAACAGAATGGTTTCATGTGGTAGTCTTTTTCAGCCACAGGCACCTGGGTTCAACGATCCCTCTCTCTATCCGGGAGAAATGATGCTCACTAATCAATCATTTTCTATCGACTCACTGAATATTTTCGGATTACTTGATTTTAATCCTGCCAAGACAAGTGAAGTAGATACATTGGTTATTACTTTAACACAGGGAAGCGTCACTGTTCCGGGTGACGACATTATCTACAGTAATTTTACTGATGCTGCTACGCTTGCCAATTACGGAGTAAGTGACAGTGTAGAGTATGGACTGATAAAGTATGACAGTGTTACCAACACAGCTACCGGCACTACAAAATATACATTTACCTACCTGTTTCACAGCAGCGACTGGGCCGACACTTTTGCAAATGGTATTTACCATAAAACGATACCATTGCCCGTGGCTTATGCTGTAGCAGCCAATATGCAGGTGGGTATAGTTATGACTTTCAAGAGTGGTGACCCGTCTTTTATCCCTCATGACACGCTTACAGGTGGACAGTACAACCTTTTCCGCCCGTTATATAACTTTCTGGGCACGTCTGCTACGCCAGCATTTGCACCATATAGCCACAGCGACTATAACTCAGGTCAGTTTAAATCATTGCCAAATTACCGCAACGGCTGGGAGAATGTGTACATACCAATGTATGCATGGACTTCAGGGTCAGGTGCGTCTACGCTCCAGCATAATAATATGGATATTCACGTGGTATGTACCAGTTGCAATGCAGCTGTGAACGTAGACAATACGACAAGTGCGATCAAGGGCATTTCTGCTTACCCTAACCCGGCTTCATCCGAGGTTAATATCCGCTTCGATCTTGCTGCATTATCTGACGTGACTGTTAATCTCACAAATGCGCTGGGTCAGTTGATAGCAACTCAGCAGATCAACGATAAGACTAATGGTGTAGCGACATTTAATACGGCTAAACTCCCGGCAGGTGTTTATTTGTATACTGTTACAGCTAATGGCCAGCGCACAACAGGGCGTGTGGTGATAGCTCATTGATCACGGTTTTACTTTAAGTTTTAAGGGTTGTTACACTCCTGTTTTGACAGAGTGCAACAACCCTTTTTATATTGTAAAATGCCCGAACACTCATTTCGCTGATTTGCAAACGAATGAAATCTTTTAAAGATTATTTATTATTGCGGTTACATTTTTTTAACTTTTTCTACCCCAATTACACCAAACTAAATTTGTTTTTGTAAAAATCTCCTTATCTTTACATCCGTACATTTGTACATTTATTATCTCCTTCTTAAAAAAAAGAAACAAATGAAAAAAGTATTTTTACTCTTAACCATTGGCTCTATCGGCCTTACTGCAACTGCACAGGAAAGCAGGAAGAGTGTTGTTTTTTCAAATAACCAATCTGAAGAAACAAGGAATGCACTGAAATTGTCAGATGCACGTAAGAATGAATTGTTGCACCGTTCTGCAGCAAAATCAGGATCTGCTAACAAAACAACTGCAGCTCCTACTTCACGTTGGTACAACTACGGAGATTATTTCGATGCAACTATCGTTGATGGTGGTAACACAACAGACATAAGCAGCGTTATCATGTGGTATGATACTTTGGGCCGTGTTAACTACACTTCAGGTATGGCTAACAACAACATGGTTTCTGTAGGTTCTGTATTGCACCCACAGATCGCTGGTTTCAATGATCCTACCTATTATTCAGGTAAAATGATGTTGACTAGCGCTAAGGCTTACACTTGCGATTCTATCCGTATCTATGGCGTTCACAATTTCAGCGCTGCTAAGACTGGTGTTGTCGATACAGTTATCATCACTACTCTTCACGGTGGTACTGATATCCTTTCTTCTGGTTACGTTGGTATGATGGCTAACTATGGCGCTGATACACTTCGTTGCAAGACAATCGGCCACGATAGCGTTACTAACCATGCTATGGGTGCAACTGCTAGCACTATTAAAGTTCCAATTACCGCTGCAATGTGGGGCGATACTACCGCAAGCGGTATATTCGTATTGAACGTTCCGGTTTCTATCAGCTGTGCAGCTGATGAAAAATTGGCTTGTTCTATCACTTTCAAAACTGGTGATGCTTCTTTCCCAACTACACTGCCAGGTGGTGTTATCGAAATGTTCGACGGTACTTACACTTACAACAATTTCTACACTTTGGCTAACTACAAGTTAGTTGGTACTACTGTAGCATTTGCTCCTTACATCACTACTCCACAGATCGACTATAACGAAGGTCTTTACAAGACTTTGCCTAGCTTCGAAAATGGCTACAGCGGTGAGTACGTTCCAATGTGGGCTTGGACTTCAGCTTCAGGTGCTTACTATGGTCAGCACATTTACATGGACTGGAAGTTGAATTGCGCTACTTGTGATGCAGTTGGTTTCAACGAAGTTATCAAGAACGTAACTAACACTCAGGTTTACCCTAACCCGGCTGCTACTCAGGTTACTGTTGCTTTCGATATGACTAACGCTGCTTCTGCTACTGTAACTTTGACTAACACTGTTGGTCAGGTAGTTGCTACTCAGGCTGCTAACAATAACAAGGCTACTTTCAATACTGCTGCTTTGCCAGCTGGTATCTACATGTACACTATTACAGCTAATGGCGAGCAGACTACAGGTCGTGTTGCTATCGCTCACTAATATTTACATTCAATTAATTAAAAGGCGGCTCGTTTACGAGCCGCCTTTTTTTGTGCAACTATTTGTCATTTAAGGTTGAGTATAGTGGTATTATTTTTAATGAGATCCTACGTTATTTAATAAAATTTGATTAACTTTAGTAAAATGATTTATGTTTAACCCATAAAAATAAGCTCATGAAAAAATTATTTTTACTATTGTCTATCGGCTCTATCGGCCTCACCGCTACTGCTCAGGAGAGCACTAAAAGTGTAGTTTTCACAACCAACCAGGTTGATGAAGCGTTGCAAAAGCTAACGTTTGATCAGGCTCGTGTAAAGCAACTGTTGTCTTATACACGTTCAGTTAATGCACCTGACAAAAGCGTTGCGAACAAAACGACTTCTGTACAAACCAAGCGCTGGTACAACTACGGAGATTATTTCGACACCACACTTATTGATGGTGGAAATTCAGCGTCTATAAGCGGGGTTATCATATGGAATGACACGTTGGGTGAAGCTTTGTATACATCAGGACTTGCACATAACCGACAGGTATCGGTTGGTTCAATACTGCACCCTCAGATCGCAGGCTTCAATGACGTTAACTACTATCCGGGAGAAATGCACCTGGATACGCTTAATGCCTACAATGTAGACTCTATAAGGATATACGGTAACCATAATATAAACCCTGCCAAGACGGGTGTTGTTGATACGATCATCATCACTGCAGGTAAAGGTGCCAACATCCACAATATCCGTTACACAGGTATGACGGCGAGATATGGTGTGGATACCCTGAATTGCTCCAACCTCAGGTATGATAGCGTTGCCAATACCGAAGCCCTTGGTTTAGGTGCACCGGTTGTTACTACTAAATTCCCTATTACTGCAGCCATGTGGGGAGATACATTAAGTGACGGAACCTTTGTAATGAAACTACCTGTTTCTATTACTGCAGCTGCCGGCGAAATGGTGGGTATGTCATTGACTTTCAAATCCGGAGATGCCAGCTTCCCAACTACAGTACCGGGAGATACGATCGATGCCTTTACAAATGTTTACATGTATAACAGTTTTTACCCGCTGTCTATATTCAAACTGGTAGGTACATCTCCGGCATTTGCGCCATATAATCAAAATGACCGTAACGAAGGGTTGTTCAAGACATTACCTAGTTACCTTAATGGTTATGCAACTCAGTATGTTCCAATGTGGGCATGGAGTACATCAGGCGGTACTGCGGCTTCTTACCTGCAGCACATCTATCTGGATTGGCACGTTACCTGCAGCAATTGCACAACTATTGGTGTAAATGAAGTGGTAAAGAATATCACTAATAATCGTGTATATCCTAATCCGGCAGAAGATCAGGTAACTGTAGCGTTCAATCTGGTTAACGCTACATCTGCAACTGTATCCTTGACAAACACACTTGGTCAGTTAGTTGCAAGCCAGGTAGTTACTAATGGTAAAGCATCCTTCAATACTACAGCAATACCATCAGGTATCTACATTTACACAATTAATGCAAACGGAGAACAGACTACAGGTCGTGTAGCTGTTGCGCACTAATATTAAATATTTATTACTGAAAAGGGCAACGATTTTCGTTGCCCTTTTTTCTTTTTGGAAACAATATTCTATTATTGCAAAAGCATGCCCCTGTTCAGGAGCTGCAAAATGATATATTAATAATGGCAAAAAACCTGTTGATAGTTGAGTCTCCTGCTAAGGCAAAGACGATAGAGAAGATTTTGGGTAGCGACTTCGAAGTGAAGTCGTGCTATGGGCATATCCGCGATCTGGGGAAGGATAACATGGGTATTGATATTAAGAACGGATATAAACCTACCTACATTGTTTCTGAAGATAAAGAGAAGGTTGTAAAAGAACTGAGGTCATTAGCAAAGAAGTCCGGCGAGGTTTGGCTGGCAACGGATGAGGACCGTGAGGGGGAAGCCATTTCATGGCATTTGTGCGAAGTATTGAATCTTGATCCTGTTACAACTAAGCGTATTGTTTTTCATGAAATTACGAAGCCGGCTATCCTTAAAGCTGTAGGCAATCCACGTACCGTTAATATGGACCTGGTCAATGCCCAGCAGGCGCGTCGTATTCTTGATCGTATCGTAGGATTTGAATTGTCTCCTGTATTATGGCGCAAGATGAGTATGCGCAACAACCTCTCTGCGGGTAGGGTACAGTCTGTTGCGGTGCGTATCATCGTAGAGCGCGAAAGAGAAATTACTAAGTTCCTGTCACAAAGCAGCTTTAAAGTGGAAGCTGTTTTCAGTGCGCCGGATATTAATAATAAGAAGGTCAATTTTAAAGCAGATGGCCCTGATAAATTAAAGGTAGCGGGTGATGCCCGTGCATACCTCGAAAAATGTAAGGGAGCTACTTATACAGTTAAAGATGTTCAGGTAAAGCCGGGTAAGAAGTCACCTTCTGCTCCATTTACTACGTCCACATTGCAGCAGGAAGCCAGTCGCAAGCTGGGTTACTCAGTATCCAAGACCATGTTGCTCGCACAGAAGCTGTATGAAAATGGACATATCACCTACATGCGTACTGATTCGGTAAACTTATCAGAAACCGCAATAGATGCAGCTCGCCTGGCTATCAATGCTCAGTATGGAGAGAAATATTTCCAGCAGCGCGTGTTTAAAAACAAGAATGAATCAGCACAGGAAGCGCACGAAGCCATCCGTCCTACAGACATGATGACTACTACAGTGGGTGATGCTGATACACACAGGTTATATGAGTTGATCTGGAAGCGTACCATGGCCAGCCAGATGGCTGACGCAGTATTGGAGCGCACCATTGCCAAGATCGGTATCTCTACTCATTCCGATCCGTTGACTGCTACAGGAGAGGTTATCCGTTTCGATGGATTCCTTAAAGTATATACAGAAAGCAAGGATGAAGAAGATGGTGAGGAAGAAACAGAAGGTTTGTTGCCACCATTGCAAGCCGGTCAGGTACTGGATATGCAGCGTTTGGTTGCTACAGAGCGCTTCACTCGTCCATTGCCAAGATATACCGAAGCTTCTTTAGTTAAGAAGTTGGAAGAATTGGGTATCGGTCGCCCGTCTACTTATGCACCTACTATCAGCACCATACAAAATAGGGGCTATGTAGAAAAGAGAGACAAAGAAGGCACAAAGCGCGATTACCAGATATTGATGCTGCAAAGCGATACGATAACGGAGAAGACAGACAATGAGAATGTAGGTGCTGAAAAAAGTAAGCTCTTCCCTACAGACTTAGGTATGGTCGTTTGCGATTTCCTCAAGGAGCATTTTGAGCGCGTAATGGATTACGACTTCACAGCTAAGATCGAAGCCGAATTTGATGGTATTGCTCAGGGGAAGCAGAAGTGGAATACGATGATCGATGACTTCTACCATCCATTCCATGAAAATGTAGAACATACTATTGAAACTGCCGGTCGTGCGAAAGGTGAGCGCGAACTGGGAATAGATCCCCAGAGCGGTAAACCGGTGTTTGCAAGATTGGGTCGTTTTGGCCCAATGGTGCAGATAGGCATCTCGGCCCCTGCTGGCGCTCCTGAAACGGAAGAAAAGCCCAAATTTGCCAAATTAAGGACTAATCAGAGCATTGAGACCATTACCCTGGAGGAGGCAATGGAGTTGTTCAGGCTCCCGCGTAACCTGGGACAGTTCGAGAACGATGATATAACAGTCAATATCGGTCGTTTTGGTCCTTACGCACAGCATGCCGGTCAGTTCTATTCTTTGAAGAAGGAAATGGATCCTTACACGGTAGATTCAAGGGAAGTAGTTCCATTGATCGAAGAGAAGCGTAAAGCTAAGGCCGAGAGTGAGATCAAAGTTTTTGAAAAGGAAAAGATCCGTATCCTTAAAGGTCCTTACGGCCCTTACATCAAGCAGGGCTTGCGCAACTTCAAGATACCGAAAGAGCGTGCAGAGCAGGCAGCAACATTTACTATTGAAGAGGTTAAGGCAATTATAGAAGATGTAAAAGCCAACCCGCCAAAGAAAGTAGCTGCCCGTAAGAAAGCTAAGTAAACGGCACTTGTAAAATAACTATACAATCAACTGATCCCTTTTGCACACCATGTGCAAAAGGGATTTTCAGTAAATGACATTCTTTTTATAACATTTGCAGACTATTGCGATAGTACGGAGGTTAGGGGCAACGGAAACACGTTAGTTCGTAGAGACGCAAGATTTTGCGTCTCCACATGCTACAACATAATACTAACAAAACACAAGGGGAAAAGATTACGTGGCAGTACAAGTAAACAAAGAAGTAAAAGCGCTGTTAGCACTCATTGATGACCCGGATAGCGAGGTCTATGCTACTGTTGTGTCTAAGCTCATGAACTATGGTCCTGAGATCATTCCGTCGCTGGAACAACTTTGGGAGGTTACAGTCGATGAAACTATCCAGCAACGCATAGAACAACTTATTCACGAAGTACAGTTTCAGGATCTGCAGCAGGATTTTTCTGAGTGGAGCAGGGCCGAACAACCAGAGTTGTTGAGAGGGGCTATCCTTATCGCACGTTATCAATACCCGCAGCTCAATGTGGCCGCTATCCTCGCCCAGTTCGATAAGATAAGGAAGAATGTATGGCTGGAGCTCAATAATTACCTGGCACCTCTGGAACAAGTCAACGTATTCAATAGTATCCTTTACAGTTTTTATAAACTACAGGGGCATGAGTTGTCAGAGCGCGACCCAAACCATTTCTTTATTAATAAAGTAATTGAAAGTCGTCAGGGCAATAGCTATTCTATCGGTATTCTCTATCTGGCACTATGCGAGATCCTCGATATTCCCATCTTTGCTGTTGATATTCCGCGACAATTCATCTTCGCATACATCTACATGCACCCCGATCTTTTCGCTGCAGATGACGATGACGTGTTCCCTCACCATAAGGTGCAGTTTTTTGTAGATCCTATTGGCGGTGCTATTTATTCACAGGGCGATGTAGACACCTATCTGCGCAAGATAAATGCTCCCGATAGAGAATTGTACATGAATCCGATCATGAACAAAAAGATCATCTGGAAAATGCTTGAAGAGCTATGTTTTTGCTACCGGTATAAAAAGGAAGATGATAAGGCACAGGACATACAGCAACTTATGCAACTCATCAACGACGACCTGTTTGATGACAAGGAAAAAGAAGATTGATCATATAGAAGAGTAGATGTGTTATTTATTTCCACATCAACTCCTTTGAGCATTTTATTCTTTAATAGCTTTCTGCACCTCCTCAGGTTCCGGCAATTTTACTTTCTTCTTTGGTCGTTTTACGCCCTCGTCCACACCTATCAATATTGCCCATGCTTCAAGTCCCTCTACGCGTTCGCAGATCAGTTTTATCATGCCCACTATTGGTATAAAAAGGAACATGCCGGGAATGCCCCAAACATATTCTCCTACTATTACTGCCAGCACGGTTACAAAAGGATTCATTTTTACCCTTGCACCAACTATCCGTGGCATCAGCACATTCGAATCTATGATGTGCAGCACCAGCATGCCAACGCCGGCTTCCAGGGCCAGGTTTAGGCCGCTGTTGGCAAAGGTGACCAATGTTATAAATGCAGTTGCTGAATAAATACCGATGTATGGAATGATGTTCAATACAGCCGCCATTACGCCAAGCAATACCGCATACTCTACACCCATTATGAGCAACAGAGCGGAGTTAGCTACACTCATGATCACCATCTCCAGTAACAGCCCTGCTACATAGCTATTGATCATGGTCTTCGTTTCAAATATTACCTCAGTAACCTTGCTCTTATGCTCGTCGCTGAAAAGTCTGATTGCAAAATTCATCAGGAGCCTGCGGTGGAAAAGCATGAAGAAGGTAAAGATGAAAACAAAAACAGCCAATAACAAAATGCTGCTGATAGAAAGGAAAACATTGCTCACCGAGTGTGCCGCGTTCTCTAAAATACTCGCTGCGGACTTGTTGATATAGTCGTTCTGAGTTGCCCTGTTGATGTGCATTTTGAAAGACAGCCAATGGTGCAGGTCATTAAATATTGCCTGGAACCTCGTTTTCATTACCGGGAAATTATCAGCAAAACTGGCAAGCTGTATGGATAGGAAATAGATAAAAGTGGTAAGTATAGTAACGAAGAGAACCAGGCTCAGCATTGCAGCCATCCCTCGCCCCATTCTCCATTTCTGCTCCAGAAATCTGTTGAGCGGGTAGAGTAGTATTGATATGAGCAAGGCAAATACCAATGGTATAAAAATGCCGCTTCCTTGCTCCAGCAATAAAATAGTAAGGACGAAAGAGATCAATATAAATGCAAGCCTTGCATAAAACGGCATTTTCAGGGTACCCATATAACTAGTTATCTGTCAAATTTAGAAATTCCGTGCCACATCACCCTAAACCGATAAAATAATCGGTGCGCTGACAAAGCTACGGGAATAGCTTCTGCCGCTATTGTCTCTCCTGGCCACAGCCGTCTGGCCGGTTCTCTTTTAGGGCACAACATCTGCTATCAGGTTTTTCGCTAATCCATAAATCCTGATCCGGACAAGCCCACCTCACATAATTGCTTTAAATTTGCTCCGATGCTGGAAAAATATTTTAGTAAAAAGCTGGTAGAGGCGGGATGCGATGAAGCGGGCAGGGGATGCCTTGCAGGCCCGGTGTTTGCCGCTGCTGTTATCTTACCAAAGAAATTTTACCATCCTCTTCTTAATGATAGTAAACAGGTGTCTGAAGCAGATAGGAATACCTTACGTCCCATTATAGAAAAAGAAGCAATCGCATGGGCTGTTGCTATGCTTGATCACGAGGAGATCGACCGCATCAATGTCCTCAAAGCATCATTCAAGGCTATGCATCTGGCCATAGATCAGCTTAACTGCCGCCCCGAACTTTTACTTATAGATGGCCACATGTTCACGCCTTATTTCGGTATCGTTCATGAATGTGTAATAGGTGGCGATGCAAAATATGCTGCTATAGCCGCTGCCAGCATTCTGGCCAAAACAAATAGAGACGAATACATGCATCAATTGCATGAGCAACACCCGCATTACGGCTGGAACGACAATAAAGGCTATGGCACTGCTGCCCATCGCGAAAGCATCCGTACCCACGGTCTTTCTCCTTACCACCGCAAAACATTCGGTATCTGCAAAGAGATCACGCTGGCTTCATCTGCAGAATAAGCCAAAGAGAATGCAAGGAAGGATCCGTCTAGGCACTTATGCCATTTTTTCCCTAAAACATCACCAGTTAGTGAACTTAGTCCAACTACAGACTCCGGCAAAAAAAAGAGCCTCGCCATACTAGCGAAGCTCTCCATATCAATTCTAAAAAATTATTCTACTATAACACTTCCCTTTACATCGATCGTGTACATCTTTTGCCCAGGCTGCAACACAGCATTGGAGTAAACGTATACTTCTTTGTTAAATGGCCCCGTTTTGCTGGTATGGTATTTCACCTTTATGGTTCCCTTCCCACCTGGCGAAACCGGGCGTTTAGGCCACTCGACACCTATACAAGAACATCCTGCTTTTACATCCTGGATGATAAGCGGCTGGTCTCCGGTGTTCACGAATGAAAACTCATGAACAGCATCCGGTCCCGATTTTACTTTCCCGAAATTGAAGGTGTCTCCATCTTTAAATTTAAACTGTGCACCATTAGCTTTCTTTTCGCTCTGAGCAGCCTTGCCGGCTCCTCTTTTAGTACCTGTTTTTTTGCCCCCTTTTCTGTGTTGTGCATTTGCTGTAAGGCCTGCACACATAATAAAGCATAGCAATAAGATGGATAATCTCTTCATATTTCTATCGGTGTGTTTGGTATATTCATTTGTTTCTGCCTACTGATTCTGGCATTAGTGTGTAGCTGGTGCCGGTGTAGCAGGCGCTGCTTCAACTGGCTTTGGCTTTACTGTTCCTCTGATGTGAAGTACAGTTGACTTTTCCATAGCATCAGATGAAATGGTCACTTCCTTGCTTATTGGGCCCGGACGGTGATCAGTGTTGTAAGTAACATGTATTGTTCCTTTCTTGCCTGGCAAAATAGGCTCATGAGGCCATTTTGGTACAGTGCAACCGCATGAACCATGTGCTTCAGTAATTATGATTGGCTTCTTACCTGTATTCTTAAATTCGAAGTCGTATTCTGCAGTAGGACCTTCAGGAACTTCTCCGTAATCGTGTGTATTGTCCTTATCCTTAAATTTGAATATACCCGCGTCTGGATCGTTTGCAGGTGCAGCAGCTGGTGCTGGTGCAGGAGTAACTTTTTTGTCTTGTGCGTTTGCTGCAAATGCACTTAATGAAAGGCAGCAAAGGGTAATGAAAACTTTCTTCATTTTTTTTGTTTGAGTGGTTTGGAATGTATTGTTTAGTTCGTTTTGATCATTGAATTATTCTCAGGTACCGATGTAGTCGGTGCCTTCTCAACACTTCCCTTTATGGTAAGTATCTGCACACCTGCATTGGTAGTTACTGTTACTGTCTTCTGGAATCCGCCTGCTGGCTTGCCCAAAGTATGGAAAGCTACGTCAATAACACCTTCAGCACCTGGCGCTATAGGCTCTTTAGAATAAGTAGGAACAGTACATCCGCATGATGCCTGCGCTTTTTGTATCACAATAGCTTCTGTACCCTTGTTTACAAACGTAAACTTAGTTGTAGCATCAGGACCTTCCTGCACTGTACCAAAGTCATGATTCACGTCTGCAAATGCCATATCACTTGCTTTCAATGTTGTTGCAGGTGCAGTCTTCTCTGGTGCAGCGGTAGATAATGCAGTACCATCATTCATCTGCAATGGAGTAGCAGACTGTGTTGTAGGATCTGCAGATTTTTTCTTATTTTTCTTATCCTTTGCCTCCGCTACATTGCCAACCATCACCGCAAGGGCGAATAATAAAATTATCTTTTTCATTTTCTATTGTTTAATTATTGAATACATGGTATGAAACAAATTTAGGACCAAATTTTCAAAATTGCTTTTTTTTATTGTTAAAACCTTCAGAAACCGCTTTCATTCGTAATTTCGCAAGTGATGTATAAATTTTTGGTTATACAAACCGCTTTTACCGGAGATGTAGTTTTAGCCACGGCTATTCTTGAAAAGATACATCAGTTTTACCCCGATGCGCAGATCGATTTCTTGCTGAGAAAAGGCAATGAAGGCTTGTTGCGCGATCACCCGTTTATCACCAACCTGCTGATATGGGACAAACGGAAACAGAAGAAACGCAACCTTTTGAAGATGGCTATGCGTGTGCGTAAAGAGCAGTATACGCATATCATCAATCCACATCGTTTCCCTACATCCGGGTTCATGATGTTCTTCTCAGGTGCTCAATATACTGCAGGTTTCGATAAAAATCCGTTTGCTTTCTCTTTTACCAAAAAAGCACCGCACGATATTGCCGAACCTCATGCTAAGGAATATATCATGGAGGTAGAGCGATACCAGTTGCTCATAGAAGATATTACAGATAAAACTGCTGCGCAGCCTAAACTCTACCCAACTCCGGGCGACTATGCGGCAGCAAAACCCTACCAGGATGGTCCATATATATGTATAGCTCCGTCATCGGTTTGGTTTACCAAACGTTACCCCGCTGAACGTTGGGCGGAATTGCTTGACCTATTGCCAGCTCAATACAATGTTTACCTCGTTGGCGGCCCCGATGATAAAGAACTATCACAATCAATAATCGATATGTCTGGCAATAAGAAAGCCATCAATCTGTCAGGAAAGATGAATTACCTTGAGTCCTGCGCATTGATGCAGGGGGCCGACATGAACTATACTAATGATTCAGCGCCGCTCCATTTCGCAGTGGCTATGGATGCGCCGGTAACAGGTGTGTTCTGCTCTACTATTTCTTCTTTCGGCTTCGGCCCCACACATTCAAAGGGAAGGATAGTAGAAATAGACTACCCGCTATACTGCCGCCCATGTGGCCTGCATGGACGTAAACGCTGCCCCGAAGGTCACTTCAAGTGCGCCCTCGATATTAAAGACGAACAATTACTATGGTGGA
>CANBQQ010000034.1 GCA_947371715.1 Flavipsychrobacter stenotrophus | reverse complement strand
GTTACATTCTGTGTGTTAGTGCAGCTGTTGGCTGTTAATGTATACACATAAGTAACAACTATAGGATCTGCGGTTGTATTGGTCAGTGTTTCGTTAGGATCATCATTGCCGTTGTTGGCTACGTTACTGATACCTGCAATTGCGGCCCTGCTCCACGAGAACGTTGTTCCTACGGTTGCACTTGTTGGTGTGTAGCTAAACAAGGTAGTATTACAAACAGGTGAGGCAGATAGTGTACTGCTCAGTACCGGAGTTGGATTAGACACTATCTCAAACGTATCGCTGATACCTGTGCAACCGTTGGCCGAAGGAGTAACGATGATTGTAGAGAAAATTCTGTCTGTAGTAGTGTTGGTCAGCGTCAGGGAAGTGACACTGTCTGTAGCTGTTGCAGGAATACCTGTTGTTGTGTTATCATTGGTCCACGTAAATAATGTACCTGATACAGTTCCTGTAAATATTACCGGTGTAGTTGCAGCACCGTTACAAACAGATTGATCTGTAGTTGCATCAACTGTGGGGAAAGGCTTTACAGTGACCACTGCAGTACCGGTTGATGGGTAGGTGCAGGTGCCTTCTGTAATATCTACCAGCGTATAAGTCGCAGTTGCTGTAAGCGCACCGCTACTAATTGTGTCGGCTCCGTTAGCATCCATCAGTGTGCTCATTGCAGTGCCGCTGTTGATAGTGTAAGACACAGTAGTTCCGGCAGGACCGTTGATGATCACGTCTGCGTTCTGATCTTTACAGATGGCTGTAGTGCCGCTAATCGAAGCGACCGGCAAGGCGGGCTCGAGAATCGCTGCTACCTGGTCGTGTGTACAACCATTGTCATCAGTAACAGTACAGGTATATGAGCCAATAGTAAAGCCTGTCCCGGTTGCTGCTGTACCGCCTATAGGTGACCATGAGTAGGTGTAAGGTATTGTACCACCTGTAGCCAATACAGTTGCAGCTCCGTTATTACCTCCATGGCAGGTAACATCGGTTTGGGCACTGATGGTTGTGGTTAGTATAGCAGGCTGGGTAATGGTAACTGTCTGTGTATGCTCACAAAGGTTATCATCAGTAATAGTGCAGGTGTAATTACCTGCAACAAGGCCAGTAGCAGTAGCTAATGTGCCTCCTGTTGGTGCCCATGAATAAGTCAATGTTCCTGTACCACCACTTGCTGTTATTGTAGCAGCACCTGTGCTATTGCCATTGCAATCCACATTTGTTTGTGAGGAAACACTTGATGTAATAGCAGATGGTTGAGTTACAGTTACAGCCTGTGTTGTAGTGCAGCTATTAGCATCTTCTATTGTTACTGTATAGGTACCAGCGGCAAGACCTGTTGCTGATGCCGCAGTGCCACCACTTGGTACCCATGAAAAAGAATAGTTTGGTGCACCACCAGATGCAGATACAGTTGCAGCTCCATTTGTTCCGCCATTACAGCTTACATTGGCAACTGAACTTACGCTTGATGATAGAGCCGCTGGCTCGGTAACTGATACTGTCTGAGTTGTTGTGCAACTATTAGCATCTTCTATCGATAAGGTATAAGTACCCGCAGCAAGACCTGTTGCTGTTGCGCCAGACCCACCACTTGGCGACCATGAATAACTATAAACCGGTGTGCCACCTGAAACGGAAACTGTTGCTACGCCATTGCTACCGCCGTTACAACTAACATTAGTAACAGTACCAACATTTGACGTAAGAACAGATGGCTGGCTTATTGTTACCAGTTGTGTCTTTGAACAACTATTGGCATCGCTGATAGCTACTGTGTAAGTACCCGCAGCAAGACCTATTGCAGTAGGTGCAGAACCACCCGATGGTGCCCATGAAAATGAATAACCAGACGTACCACCTGATGCAGATACTGTTGCAGCACCATTGCTCAGGCCATTACAGCTTACGTTAGTAATGGCGATTACATTTGAAGTAAGAACAGCTGGTTGTGTAATAATGACTATCTGGGTATTTGTACATAGATTATCATCAGTTATAGTACATGTATATGTTCCGGCAGTAAGCCCGGTTGCTGTAGCCAATGTACCACCTGTTGGTGCCCATGAATACAGCAAGGTACCTGCGCCACCTGACGCCGTTACCGTGGCTGCACCTGTGGCATTGCCATTGCAATCTATGTTGGTCTGGCTGGTTACGGATGAGTTGATACCCGTTGCAGGTTCCGCGATAGTGACGATCTCCACATCCGAACAACCATTGTCATCACTAGCCGTGCAAGTATATGAGCCTGCAGTTAGGCCGGTAGCCATGGCTGCAGTACCACCCGATGGCGCCCATGAATAGGCCAATGTACCAGTACCTCCGCTTGCAGTTACTGTTGCAGTGCCATTGCTACCGCCGTTACAACTAACAACTGTTGATGACGTAGATCCGGTTATTGCTGTTGGTTGGGTAATAGTAACTTGATTAACCACTTCGCAACCAGTACGATCTGAAGCCGTAACGGTGTAAACACCTGCTGTAAGACCGCTAACAGAAGCAGTACCATCGCCGATGGGTGTGCCAGGCGTCCAATCGTATGTTAAAGTGCTGGTAGGACCTGAAACGAGAACAGTTGCAGCGCCATTGCTACCACCGTTGCAGGCTACGTTGGTTTGCGATGTAACTGAAGCTACCGCAGTTACGTTCAGCGACAACCTTATGGTATCGGAAGCTATGCCATCACTTACACGAAGCGTAACATGTTCGACACCTGTGAATGCTACTGCCGGGCTATACATTATAGAACCGGAAGGCGTGATACTGGCACTGCCGGAGGCCGCTGTGTCACCAGTGATAACCAGGTCGCCGCAACGGTCCGGTATCATCAACAGATCAACTGTAAGCGCTTGCGAAGCGTCAATATCAGCAACGTGCAGATAAGAAGTGATATCCACACCATTGCTATTCTGGCAAACATCGGCAGGAACAGTAAATGTGTGGCCGTTAACGAAAGAAGGAGTTGTATTGGCTGCAGTTATAGTAACGCTCATGGCATTATTGCCGCTACTACAACCAGTAATAGAATTTTCTACTACAATGTTGCCGGTAAATGTGCCGGTACCCGGACTGGCAGGCACTACTAAACCAATTGGAGAAGACGGCAAACTGGTTAATGAGACATTGCTAAAACCAGCTATAATAGCACCAGCACTCCATGACAAGCTAAATTGGTTAGGGCTACCTGTAACCGAAGAATACGGAAGATTTGCCGTAGTAGTTCCGATGGAGATAGAAGGATTGGTTCCGAATGTAATTGTTGGGTTGGCATTAGCAGTGATAGTACGTGTAGAAACTGCAGCGCTACACGCACCTGACGCAGGAACTGTGTAAGATATCACCGTGGTGCCTGCAGAGAGCGCACTGATAGCACCTGTAGCGGCATCAATGGTAGCGACAGAAAGGTCGCTCGAACTCCACATACCTCCTGTGCCTGTGGTGCTGCTGGTACCTGTAGCGCCTACACAGAGAGAGCTACTGCCCGACTGCACCCCGGCGTTAGCGGCCGTGGTTATAGTAACATTAACAGTTATGGTATCAGCATCTGTTCCATCGGAGACCTTTATTTTGAAGCTTTCTGAAGAATAACCGGTAGTAGCCTGATAGGTGAGCGTGCCACCTGGTGTGACATCGGTGCCACCAGCAGAGGTAGCGCCCGTTAATATGACAGTACCATCTACGCTAGGCTGACTAAGAACGGTCCAGGTAAGTGTTTGTGCTGCATTAGTATCTGTAACATGCAATAACGATGCTATATTGGTGACAATGGTACCACATACTGATAAAGAAGTTGTGGCCCCGCTGACAAATACCGGGATATCGTTAGTTACTGAAGAAGATATAGTAAATGACTTTACGCCTCCATAATAAGTGCCGGAATCGTTAGTAATATATGCTCTTACGTAATAGGTCGTACCCGTTGACAGGCCAGAACTGAACTGACTGAAAATACCCGTGCCACTACCCATTACTACATTGGTGCCGCTGCCTATCTTAGGTGTATCAACAGTGCTGCTGTAAACTACACCACGAGATGTGATAGATACCTGCCCATCGGACACGGCATTGCCGCCGAGAGTGGCCGTAGTACCAGACACCACAGGAGTAGCTGTTGACACCAGCGGCACGCTGCGCATGCCTATCATGATATCTGAATTGCCTGAACTTGCCATTGGTGAGCCACTTATAGACCAAGCAACCGTTGACGGTGTCTGGCCGGTGAATGCCCAGGTACCGTACTCATTTGCTGTAACTGAATTGACCAGGTCTCCCTGAGCTCCACCGAAATACAATGCACCTTCATAAGAACCGGTAGCACTATTAAGTCTGGCGAGTACACAATCGAATGACCCAGCTGCTGTCGGGCCTGCAGAAGCCCCCTGGAAAGTGTTGGTACCATTATAGAGACCTCCAGCAAAAACACTACCATTATGATTTGTTGTTACCGACCTCATCAAATTGTTGGTACCTGTTGCAGTAGAATTAAGCCCACAACGAACCCATTTAAGTGAATGCGTAGTAGTAGAATAGCGGGCAACAAATTGAGATGAGGTGCCGGAATTGGACGCCTGGAACGTAACGCCAGAAGAGACAGGTGTATTCTCGTAACAGCCGGCTACAAAAACATCTCCAGTAGCCTTGTCGTAACATGCACCACCACACACTTCTACACCAGAGGTGCCAATCGAGAAACCATTTGTAAAAGCACCTGTTGCCGGATCCATTTCTAGCACTGCCACATCATTACTGCCTGCATTGGTAAGGGTGACCGTGCCACCATACACAGCCGTTGCAGAGAAGTAAGTAGTAGCCACAACAATCTTATTGGCAGTGGTAGAATATGCTATACCCCCGGTAGCCGCTCCCCCATCGCTTCCGCTGGTAGCACCTCCTGTATTAATCCATTGCAGTGAACCATTAGCAGGATTGAGTTTCATGACCATGATATCAGATTGACTACCGCCGACCGCAGTGTAAGTAGTCCCTGATATTATTGTAGAAGTAGTAAACAGCGCAGAAACGTAAGGGTTGCCGGCAGCATCGAGGCACATAGATACCGGAGTTTCCAGATTGGCTGCACCATACGCTACCGCCCAGACCGGAGAACCATCTGATACATTGTATTTAGCCACAAACAGATCGACATTGGTGCCGTTTGCGGGTGAAGAGTATATTTTTGTACTGCCTACGGCAATACTATCGCGAAAGCCACCTAGGACGTAAAAGAAAGTACCGTCTGAACAGATAGCATTGCTGAAGCCGACATTGATAGAATTTAACCCTACTGCCGGCTGCACAACCCATTGAAATACCCCGGCAGAGTTATACTTCATAACATATATACCCTGCAAAGAATTAGACGGGCTGCTAAAAGTTCTAACACCCGCACCTGGCTGCAGATCTACACCACTGGCGTCGGCAAAGTTACCTGCCAGGAATATATTGCCATTAGCATCTGTACATGACGATTTACCCTGATCGCCAGTAACAGAGATGCTACTGCCTATCGATAGGAGGTTTGTCCAGGTTTGCCCCCAGGATCTGCCCGGAGTATAAATGGAAAATAAAACAGCTGCTAAACAAACAAATGTTCTTACAGCGCTTAGTTTTTTCGTTGGCGAAAGCTGAAAATTTATCATATAAATAAAGGTAATTTCTACAAACAAAACAGGCACCATCAACAAGGAATTAACTCCCCGATGCTGAGGCCCAACTCATTACAAATGAATATATGTCACAAAAATAAATAAAGAAATAACAACCAAAAGTGTTTTCAAACACAAAAAAGGGCTGTTCGTCACCATAATTCCGGACGTTCGATGACGTATGGCATATACTAAATAAAATAGCAGGTAAGTTCGCTACGATATTTATCCGCTAACTATTAAAAAAAGGAATTTATTATGGACACTTATGTAGGCCAGATAATTATGGTAGCATTCAACTATGCGCCGGAAGGATTTTTCCTATGCCAGGGGCAGATTTTGAATATTAATCAATACAATGCGCTTTATGCGTTGCTCGGTAATCGCTATGGCGGCGATGGGAAGACGACATTCGGATTGCCGAACCTTACCGGAGTTTTCCCGGTTGGAGCAGGTAACAACCCCTATACCCTGGGTAACCTGCAGCTCGGAATGGGCAATGCAACGGCAAATAATCGCGCATATTCCAACCAGCTTGTGTTGACCGCAAGACAGGTGCCATTAACCCCACATACGCACACTGCAGCATTTTCCAATGGCAGTGTAACGGGCAACCCTACGATAAACTTTACCGTGCCGGCACAAACCGCCACAGGTAAACTAATGGCTAATGCCGGTACGGGAACAACAGATAAACCGGGGCAAAGTGCATTGCCTGCCCAGGCTCCGAACCTGACCGGTATTGGTGGCCCTGATAACTATATATATGGACCATCGGACGGCACCACCTATATGCCAGTAAATGTGCCTGTAGCCGCTCAGCCTGTAAGTACAGCAGTTAACTTAAGCAGTGCATCAGTTCAGGGCACAGTGACGGTGAACTCCACAGGACAAGCTGCACAGGCTCCAATTCAGCTTCAAAATATAGTTCCGTATCTTACCTTCAATTTCGCTATCTGCTATAACGGCGTATGGCCACCCCAACCAAATTGATAAACAACAAGTAAAAAAATAATGAGGGCACCGAAAAAAGGGTGTCCTCATTATTTTATAAAGCGAGATCGACAATTAAGTCAGGCATAATATACGAGGCCTGAGTACTTTATTGCACCCCTCTGAGAGGTACATGGTTTAATACCTGGTCTTCAATTCGTGGCCAGAAAATTCGGCAATGTGGTTTACCTGAACTTCTTCGGCTCGGTTTATCTGCACAAAATTATTACGCACAAGCTGTCGCATTAGCACCTGTATAGTTTCTATCGGTGTAGCGCGGATGGGCTATTCGCCGGCCATAGATTGATGGATAGGCTCCCAGGTATCTATTTTCAATTATACTCCTACTGCTACGAACATGCTAAAGTTACCGGGCACAATAAATGCATCTATCGTAAATCCCAATACAACTGTAGGAGTTGCCAGTGTATGGGCTGGGATGCCTCACCCCAATATTCAGCCCTTCATCGATCTCAATTATCTCATAGCTGTACAGAGGCTTTATCCTTTACACACATAACAGCAAGTGTACCATAACCTGTACTCACAGAGTGAAACATTAAAAAGAGACTAACCTGCAATTATGAGTCAGCCTATTTGTTTTTGATCATTTCCCAACTTGTACACAGATCATACCAAGACATCCAGAACAAGGAAGAAGTGCGGTACCATTATCGATGAGAACTTGACAAAGTATTTTCTCCTACCTTGTTTACCTGGCTATGCATTTATTATCGTATAAATATCTCTCTATCCATTTGGATTAAAGTATTTGTTTTGACGATGAGGCCTGCATTTTGTCAGATTCCATTAGTAATAAATCATGAATTTTAGATATGATATTATTAATATGTAACAATCTGTATCCCCATACAAGAAGCATGAATATTTAATTAAATTAAAAAAAACTATTCAGAAAATAATAATAAATTTGACGCTAACTTGTATTCCTCATTAACCATTGCTACTAGATGAAACCTGTCAAAGTTGGTATTGTAGAAGATGAAATGCTGATAGCATTAAGTATCCGCAAAGCATTAACGGAACTTGGGTACGATACAACCGACCCTGCTATTAATTACACCGAAGCCCTTGCTATGATAGAACGGGAAAAGCCTGATATATTATTGCTCGATATAGTACTGAGTGGCAGTAGTGATGGCATAGACCTGGCATGGAAGATCAAAGAGAATTACAACATACCATTTATATTTCTTACGGCCAATTCTGATGCCGCAACCGTAGAACGGGCAAAAAAGGTAAGTCCGCCGGCCTATCTGGTGAAGCCATTTAATAAAGATGAACTTTATACTTCTATCGAAATATGCCTGCACAATTTTTCCACCATAACAGCCAAGGTACCAAGCATAGAAAAAGGCAACTACTTTATTAATGATTCCCTTTTCATAAAGCAGGGCCAGAACTTTATAAAAGTTAAGCTCGATGAGATCATTTTCATAGAGAGCGATAAGAAGTATGTATACATACATATAGAGGGTAAAAAACTGTTGGTGAGAGAAACAATGCAGAATTATGTGGATATAATTGGCTCCAAACATATTATGCGCGTACATCGCAGCTTTGCTATTAATCTTAACCATATCCAGTCTATTAATACAGACACACTTATTGTGGGTGGGCACGAGGTGCCTATTGGCAAGGCTTATCGCGAAGAATTGCTGAACTCTCTCAGATTGGGATAATATACTCTTTACATACCTTCAATTTAATGCTAATCAGATCATAAGATGCGAAGAATTTTGTTTGGATTATGCTGCTTAGTATTGTTAATTGGTGTTGGCACTGCCAGTGCCAAGATAAATGAGAAAGAGCAAATAGACTCGATGCTGAAGGAGTTGCCTCGGAAGAAAAATGACACCGACAAGGTGCTAATGTTATATCAGATGTGTCATTTGTATTCCTTTACTGATCCGGCCAAGGGCTTATTATATGCAAAATACATGATGACGCTGGCTACTCAGCTAAAATATGTACGCGGTATTGGTCTGGCGCACACTTCGCTGGCTTATAATTATGAAAATTTATCAGACTTCAAAGCGGCCGCGGAAAATTTTGAGTTATCAGGGAAGATATTTGAACCGTTAGGGGACTCTTTTAATGTACAGACCGCCTATTCCAACGCGGGAAATATGCAGGATGAGTTGGGAAATTATGCTAAGGCTCTTGAATTCGATTTCAAAGCTTTGGATATTGCAGAGCGCATGGGCAAAAAAGGTCCCATAGAGATTGATCTTGGTAATATAGGTATTATATACAAAGAGATGCAGAAGTATGGCGCGGCCATTGATTACTATAATAGATCTCTAAAGATTGCAGTAGAGCTTAAAGACAGCCTTGAAGTAGCCCGGGTATTGGCCAATATTGCTAATTGTTATCACCTGTGGGATTCGGTAGGCAATGAACAGAAAGCGATTGACTACAACAACAGAGCATTTGTACTATACAAAATTTTGGGATCACATGCAGGGCAGGCCAGGGTTCTGGGAAATACCGGGTCTGTTTATACCTCTTTGAAGAAATACGACTCAGCCATTTTTTGCAACAAAGCAGCTATAAAAATATACCAGGAAGAAGGTAACACAGGAAATAGCTATGCATTGAACCTGGCAGGACTTGGTGAAGTATATTACATATTGGTAAGAGATTCAATTTCGCTAGGAGAAAATAACTGGTATGGTGTGACTAGCAAAGATGAAGCATTAGCACTAAGCGTTGCCAATAGTGAAAAAGCATTGGCCATATTTATGACCTTAGGCAACCTGGAAGTTGCTATAGATGTCTTACGAAATCTTGGTAAAGCGTATGCTCTGCAGGGCAAATATAAGAATGCCTTTGAAATGATCAGCAAGCACAATGATCTCAAAGACTCTATGGATAAAGTAAATAATCAGGAAAAGATTGCTGCTATTGAAACTGAGCGCGCACTGCTGGTTAAAGAAAAACAAATTGAGGCTGACAACAGGAAGTCATTGGAACGCAAGTTCTTCTTCTCAGTTACCGGTCTGTTGATCGTTATCTTGTCAATAGTAGGTTGGAACTTTTATCGTCAACGAAAACTTACTGCACAAAAAACAAAGTTGGCCAATCAGAAAGAAGTATTGTTGCAGGAAAAGGACATACTCATCAAAGAGATACATCACAGAGTGAAGAATAATCTACAGGTGGTTGTTTCATTGCTCGATCTGCAAACAGGGAATACTGAAGACAAAGTTGCAAAGCGAACAATGACAGAAAGCGCCGCCAGAGTAAAGTCCATTTCTCTTATCCATCGCTTTCTTTATCAGCATGAGGATGTAACGGGTATAGAGTATGCTCATTTCATTAAAGAGCTTTTTACACAGGTAGTAACTGTTTTCAAATCTCCTGGACAAACTATCACACTTGATGAACAGGTTCCGGAAACGATTCTGGATATTGACACCGCAGTACCAATGGGCCTTATTCTGAATGAATTGCTCATTAACTCTTTTAAATATGCATTCCCCGCCACAGACGGGAGTATTTCAATAACGATGTCCGCAGCAGGTAGTGGGTATAAACTCACTTACAAAGACAGTGGTAGCGGTCTTCCAATTGGTTACGATCCTAAAAAAGCTACTACTATGGGTATGACTATTATGCTCAGCCTTGCCAGGCAGATAGGTGGCACTTTTACATATGATCATGCTCAAAACATGTTCATTATTAATTTCACAGATCTTCTTGGCCGTAAACAGATCATCTAGCCGCCATTTCCATTCTCCGGACTCTTATTGATTTTAATTGATCGTTAATGGACGTTATCCATTAATATATTACATACGTGTCGTAAACTCACTGGTTCATACCCCCCGAACTACTAGTTTGTGTCATTCCTTCTATATGGGCTTTTCTGCAAGCTAAATTTATTGCCTGATTGCTATTTCCATGAATAAAAGGAATTTTTTAGGGCAGTTGAGCGTTTCAGGCTCAGACCTATACAGTGTTTATTGATGATCATTATAGGCTTTGTGCATGTTTTAGCAGGGGTATTTAATCGAATCATAAATAAGCCGAACGCAGGTAAGAAGGGTTTTTTTGAATCAAATAGATAGTACAAAACAGTCATCATTTTTAATCAGTTTATAAAAACAAATGCGTATGAACAAAAGGTTATTTTCGAGAAGCGTTGGGTATCTGGGGGTATGCCTGCTCTCATTATTCAGTTTTAGCACGCGGGGGCAAACTTGCGTCCCTTATGTAGCTTACCCTTACTATTCATCATTAGAGGGTGTAGTAATAGGAGGCTTGTATGTTACTGGTGCTGCCGGAACATCAATTGCAGATCCGGCAGTACCGCCAGTTGGGGGATATCTGGACTATACCGCTCAGCAAATTACTTTCTTTACAAATTCTGGATATCCGGTTACAGCGTACTCTTCTACTTACGCTGGCAAAAGTATGCAGGTGTGGATAGATTACAATGATGACGGCACATTTGAAAGTTCAGAAAGTGTTGGTGGCAACCCAGGTTATGGGCCTGTCGGCAATTTTTATATAACTGTTCCTGAGTCCGCAACATTGGGGACGCATAGAATGCGTTTCGTACTGGACTATGTAGGCGATGGCCCTGCGTACCCGGATATGAATCCATGTGGCAGTTTTATTGAAGGCGACAGCAGGGATTATACGGCTCTTATAGCCGCTGACGGGGGAAGTATTAGTGGCACTTCAACAATATGTGCAGGCACAGGTGCTGCATTTTCCGCTTCAGTGTCGGGTGGCACGTGGAGCAGCAGCAATACATCGGTGGCAACTGTAAATACTGTCGGTAATGTAACTGCTATTTCCGAAGGTACAGCTACTATCTCTTACTCAGTATCGGGTGCCGCTTCGGTTGCTACTCAATCTATTACTGTTAATCCTGCCCCAGACGCAGGAACAATATCTGGCCCTACAACTGTATGCACAGGTTCTTCAATAACCTTGTCATCAACAGTTACAGGTGGTACTTGGACTGCTTCAAACGGTCTTGTAAATACCGATGCTTCCGGCAATATTTCAGGTAATGTTGGTTCATCGGGTACATCTACAATAACCTATACCGTTTCTAACGATTGCGGAACGGCTAGTACTACGACTAATATAGACGTTGTTATACCTGCTAATGCAGGTACGCTTACAGGATCTGATAATGTTTGTGTAGGTAGTTCTCTTTATTTGACACAGGAAGGAAGTACAGGAGAAGGTCCACTTTGGTATTTTTCTGGATCGGCAATATCTACTGATTATTCAGGAACTATTTACGGTGTTGAAGTGGGTACTACTACGGTTACTTATACAGTAAATAACATTTGCGGCATTTCTAGTGCTACGAAATTTATCACAGTTAATCCATTACCCGATGCAGGTTCAATAAGTGGTACCAATACTGCTGTTGCCGGTACATCGGTATCTTTGATTGATTATGCGATTGATGGCACATGGAGCAGCAGTGATGCTTCTATTGCAACAGTTGATGCTTCAGGTGTTGTTTCTGCAGTTGCTGCAGGTAGCACAACTATAAGCTATAGCGTTACTAATGGTTGTGGTACGGCTGTAGCTACTATGGCGTTTACCGTAACCGGTGGCGACACGATCGTAGCTTCTGTTCCTTGCTACATGCCTACTTCCGGCCTTGTAGCCTGGTATCCTTTTTCAGGCAATGCAAATGATTATAGCGGAAACGGTAATCATGGTGTTAACTATGGAGCGAATGACGCTACTGATCGATTTGGCAATGCCAATAGTGCTTACGATTTTAATGGTTATTCAGGCCAGTCAATTGATGTGGCACTGAATACACCAATAGATCTTAATGCAACTGCCGGACTTACCATATCTACATGGTGTAAGATGACGGATCTGTCAGGTCTGTATGGTCTTGACTTATTGTATAATTCGGCTGACGGACGTGGTTTTGGTCTTTACAGCGATTATTATGGTAACTTCTTAGGTGTTAATTCCGTAGATGGTGTTAGTTCCACAACTGGTGCTACTGGTGATGTAACCGTATTAAACGGTGTTACGCCAGATTCATGGTACAATGTGGTGTTGACGTTTGACACCGCTTCTAATACTTCGTCCATGTATATTAATGGTCATTTGCACAGTTCTATCACGTCTGCGTTCAGCAGGGCGGTACTGGATCATTTGCACATAGGTAAATGGTCTGACTACAATGGCTGGTTTGCTAACGCTAAAGTTGATGATATATCGATCTATAGCCGTGCGCTTTCGGCCGAAGAGATATCGCAAATGTTTGCGTCAAATGCGCCACTTGCTATCTCAGGTCCCTCATCAGTTAATATAGGTGACTCAGCAATTTTGTCTGCTAACATTAATGGTGGTACGTGGAACAGCGATAACGTTGCTGTTGCAAACGTAAATGCATCAGGTGTCGTTACAACTGTTGCCCCGGGGCATGCAACTATTTCTTACACAGTAACAACTGGTTGTGGTACTTCAACCGATACAATGGCTTTAACGGTTGCTGTTCCTGCATCTGTACCTTGCTATATGCCGGTTTCAGGTCTTGTGGCTTGGTATCCTTTTGCAGGTAATGCTTATGACTATAGTGGTAATGGTAATAGTGGTGTTAACTATGGTGCTACCGATGCTACCGACAGATTTGGCAATGCGAATAGCGCCTATGATTTTAATGGTTATTCTGGTCAAGTTGTTGATGTGGCGCTGAATACACCAATAGATTTGAATACTACTGCCGGACTTACCATATCTACATGGTGTAAGATGACTGATCTGTCAGGTCTGTATGGTCTTGACTTATTGTATAATTCGGCTGACGGACGTGGTTTTGGTCTTTACAGCGATTATTATGGTAACTTCTTAGGTGTTAATTCCGTAGATGGTTTTAGTTCCACAACTGGTGCTACTGGTGACGCAACCGTATTAAACGGTGTTACGCCAGATTCATGGTACAATGTGGTGTTGACGTTTGACACCGCTTCTAATACTTCGTCCATGTATATTAATGGTCATTTGCACAGTGCTATTACGTCTGCGTTCAGCAGGGCGGTACTGGATCATTTGCACATTGGTAAATGGTCTGACTACAATGGCTGGTTTGCTAACGCTAAAATTGATGATATATCGATCTATAGCCGTGCGATCACTGCAAGCGAAGTTGCGCAGATCTATTCAGGTGGTGTTGCTCTTGTTACTGGGCCTTCCACTCTCTGTGTAGGCGGTTCAATCACTCTTACTTCTTCAGTTACCGGTGGTACTTGGAGCAGTGACAACACAACTGTTGCTTTAGTTGACGATGCAGGTGTTGTAACTCCTGTAGCTTCAGGAAATGCTACAATTTCATATACAGTTACAACTGGTTGCGGCGAATCAACTGCAACGCAGTCAGTTACTGTTAGTCCGGCAGCAAATGCTGGTACAATAGCTCCAGTATTTGGTGGCAATGAATTGTGTGAGGGTACAACAACCAATTTTGCGTCAACAGGTGATATTACAGGCACGTGGTCTAGCTCTAACACGTCAGTAGCTACAGTTGATGTAAACACTGGCCTTGTAGGCGGTCATGCAGAGGGTAATGCAACGATCTCTTATACCGTTACTAATGCTTGCGGTACCTCTTCTACAACTACATACGATCTGACTATTCTTTCATTACCTCACGTTACAGTTGGTGGTATGTTAGACCTTTGTCCTGGTAGCAGCGAATATGCATCTGTTAGCCTTTATGCTCCAGGCACTGGTAG
>CANBQQ010000033.1 GCA_947371715.1 Flavipsychrobacter stenotrophus | reverse complement strand
GCATAAAGTGTATTATTAGTGCCCGAATTGACGCCATAAATATTGTAGTTCCCCATAAAATTACTAGTTGCAGGCGCACCGGCAGTACTTGTATTCCTCCATAGGCAACTCGCCATACCCCCGGTTGTCGTCACCGGCTTCGGTGTTGCATTGATCTGTATGTAGTTGTTGTTCATCGTCAGCAACCCCGTAGTAGGGAAAACAATCCCTGCCACCCCAAAGTTGGTACCTGCAGTGGTGAGTGTAGTGCTGGATCCAAGGTAGATAGTATTGTAGTATAGGTTCCAGTTTGCTCCGCCCGTAGCAAGATTAATACCGGTTACGGCAATATAATTGCTCGCATTAGCTGCAGAAAGGCCGGTTATGAAATTATTGTACACATTATAAGTGCCCGTGCCGGACAGCAGGCTCATCCCGGTCACCTGGCTCGCATTGCCGGTAGTACCTGTCGGAGTCAGGTTGTAAATGTTATTCCCGTAAATGTTTGATGTTCCTGATGTATTTAAAGCGGCCGATATACCCAAAATAGTGGGAGTACCAGATGCGCCACTGGTAAAATTGTATATCTGGTTCGACGATATGGTATCGGTTGCCATTGCCGTTTGACTGATACCATAAATGAAGGGAGATGTTGCTCCGCTGGTTGACAGGTTGTATATTTTGTTGTCACTTATATTGAATGACGCTGTCGTTGCGGAAGCTGTTTGCAAACCAATTATAGTGCTTGAAGCGCCGGACGAAGAAAGGTTGAAAATTGAATTATTTTTAAATGATCCTCCGGTAATGCTTACACTTGATGACCCAATCACCGTATTGGAAGAAGCGGTTATACCATATACCGTTCCGGTACCGGAAATATCGTGTATGTAGTTGTTGTATACATATGTATTAGTAGGCACATTGTCAAGAACAATAGCTGCTGTTGTACCCGAACCTCCGGTAATATTAGCTATGGTATCATTGGCAATATATCTCGGCATATTTATGTTACTGTTAGTAACAATACCCTGAAACTGTGTTGTGCTGTTAAGGGAAATGTTGCTGAAATTGTTGTCAGATATGTTCTCAACCGAATACGCCAATGGACCCAAAGCACTCACATACCCAAAAAATGCACCCGCTCCTGCTCCGGTCTTAGAAATAGTTCCCGATGTACGGTTATTTGTACAGTAAATGGCCGGAGGGCAGTAGTTGTTGCTCATCAGAAAAATAGCTCCCGTTGAAGTAGTATATCCACTGGTAGACTTAAACACATTACTATCTACATAAGCGGTACCGCCTGTTGGTGAGGTGGCTGAGGGATAATTATATACGTACCAGGTGTTTCCTGTTGTATAGGTCGAGCTTGTTTGAGAAATATCAATTGTATTACTTCTGATCTTTACAAAAGAAGACCCGGTTGATGGTCCATGACCCACCCCTATGACCTGGTTTCCCTTATTATTTATAGTTACAACGTTATTAGCCATTTCCAGACTGTCTGAAACAGGAATATTGAAAATTCCGTAAATGTTATTTGCTACTGCCGCTGTTTGCGTTTGTGTAAAGGAGATATTATTATTATTGAATTTAAGAGCGATGGAACTCCCCGTTTGGTTTCTTATAGCATACGATGACGCTGCAGTACCACTCGGGCCAACGATCGTGGCATTGAGCGTATTGCTATTAAAATTTCCACTATTGGTAGGTGAAGTGTAATTATATAACAAAAACCCATATCCTGTCGAACTGGTATTCAACTTAATGTTATTGCTATTCATAGCCAAGTCTACATTCTGAGAAACGCTATACACACCATAGAATACACCCGTGGTCATCGTGGCATTCATCTTATTGGAGCTTATACTCAGCGTACCAATGGTAGCACCCACATTGTAAATGCCCAGACAAGTAGCATTTAACGCCACAAAACCAACACTTGGCACCGTAGGGTCACCCATAATATTACTATTAATGTTCAGTGTGGTATGATTTGCGGTGTTATAAATACCTATTAATTGCGCAGATGAACTTGTGCTCGGAGATATGGCATTAGAATTAAAATTTGCCTCAAATGCGGTAGAGGTATTGTATATACCATAACACGCGGCGGTACTCGATGTCACAATTGTAACCGTATTATTGTTGTACGCAAGAGTGCTGTTTGTAGCAGCAGTTGTTCCACCCGATCCGTTTTGAATGCCATATAAACTTACCGCATTGGCAGTGGTCATACTTATGGCGTTGTTCGTAACGGTATTAGTATAGCTACCATTATTTGATACGTCAGTGAATATCCCGTTGTTAGGAGTATTTGTAGACCCCCCTGTTGGTAAGGTGATCGTATTATGATCGAGTGTGAATCCCTGATTATATTTTGTATAAATACCATCTTGCCTGGTTAGCACATACCCATTAAACGCAGTCATCGTCATATTTGATGTGCGTTGCGTCAAAGTAATTGTGTTAGCATTACCGGTTGATCCACCAACAATATTACCCAGATCATTGTAAGTGGTATTACCAATAAGCAAAATGCCTGACGTAATACCGGTTATTGTGTTACCAATAAACGTGTTGTAACTGTTTGTACCATCCACTGAAGAAGGCCCGGTTCCAGCTGTAAAGGCGGTATTGAACTGATTGTTGGAATTGCTATATATACCTGCTGTATTTACATAGGCGGTTCCTGTACCCAAACCTATATTATTGTTGCTTATCGTGCAGTATTGTGCTCCGCGCAGGTAGGCATTTCTCACGAGTGCTACTCCTATCTCAGTCTTGTTATTCGTAGTGTTGGCAACTGTTGAATTTGTGTTGTCGCGCATTACAAAGTTGTTAATTGTAACATAGCTGTTTCCCGCTATGGTGAAGATCGCATCGCTATAAGATCCGGCCACAAGGGTACTGTTGGCTGTTACAGTATTTCCATTGCCTTCAATGGTCAATGTATTTGTAGCTGTAGGTACAAAATCTCCAAGTACATTAATAACATATCCACCACCTGCTGCGCCTGTATATGAACCAACACCACCTGCAGATGGTGCTGTCTGGGCATTACCTGCCTGCACATTAAAGGTAACAGGCCCGTTCATTCCTCGGGTGTTGAGCGCATCAATAGCAGCGCCAAGCGTATTATATGGAGAACATGCCGCGCAAATATTGTACAGCCCATTGAGCGGAGGCGCCGTAGAGTAGCCGGTCAATGCTACGTTGCTGGTAGTGGCAGGTGACGAGGAGACTGCAATAGTACCTGTATAAGTAGCCATTGTTACCGGGGTCACAAACTGAACCGGCAAGTTAACAGGACCATATGTACCACTGGCGGTAATAACAAACGACGTACCGCCGGGAGATGAGGTATACCATGTACCCGAGACAGGATCCTGCACTTGAAATGCCCCACTGGTGGCACTGGTAATGGTAACGGTGAGATTATTGGTAAGCCCTGCAGCCGACAAACTAATATTTTGCGATGAGGACGTGTAACCCGCCGGATTACTGAATACGAGAGCCGACGGACTTGTTGTGATTACCGGATTGTTGGCTGTGCCATTAAGGGGCACTACAACACTGGTAGCGCCGGCATTAGCAAATGTCACTGAACCAGACGACGGTCCAGCAGTGCCTGGAGCATTAAACTTAACAAACATATTCGTCGGTCCATATAAACCGGCGCTTGACGCAGTAAAGGTCAATGGCCCACTACCCCACGTAATACTATCAGCAGAAACCTGGAACGCAGCACCACTAAGTGTAGCAGTAATGGTACTGCTGGCTGTAAGATTGTTCGCTTCTACAGCAATACGAGTGGCATTTGATTGACTGATGTATGACGAGATGTTTATTGGATTGGGGTTAGGAGCGAGAGTCTTATTTGGGGTAAATAAGAACTGTAACCCACTGGCCGGCAGAGAAGCTGAATAGGTAGGTATGGCAGTGGTGTTTGTTCCGCTGGTAGTATTTGTTGTCCAAGATGTTAACGCAATACAATCGGATGTAGTAGACCCTGCAATACCAACATTAAAATGTGGAGTGTAAGTATTGCTGTTGCCCAATGTAAGAGGAGTTGAGCAAGCGCCATACCAAAGCAATATATTGTTGCTGGTCTCATAAAGATTTATCTGAAAACTCATAGATTCAACCTGCGCCAAACCCAAACTCACAAGTACTCTTGCAGCAGCGGTCCATTGAATGGTAAATACCCTGTTAGGGGCAACGCCTTGCGTAGTATATATTACGGCGTTAGTTGTAGGCCTGTCATATATCCCCCAAAAGGCTGCATTAGGTGCAGGAGACGCAATACAAGCCATAGCCGAGATAGATGCATTAAAACCATTGTTCGTAGCCATTGGCTGAATGGTAGTTGTTGTAGAAGGTGCTCCAAATGTTATGTACCCATTTCCATTAGCATAACACTGGGTATAGCCTACACCGTTAATGTAAAATGTAAATCCTAACGGGATAGCAGAAGATACACATCCTGAATATTGGGTACCATTACTGTTCCAGTTGGCAGCAATGGCGGTAGTGCCCGTAATTGCCCCATAGGTAGCTGTGGTTCGTGAAACCGTGTAGTTCCCAGCCACATAAGATGCAGCAAACAGATTGGAAATGGAAATGAATAATAAAACAAAGACAAGGATGAGTGAGTATAGTTTTTTCATTTTCTGCACTTTTAAATTAAACTTTAATTTTATTTCTAATAATTATTGATATTATTTATTACACATAATAAATATTGTTCAACAGAAGTAAATCTACAAAATTTCATTCAAATTAGCTACTATAATTAGTATTTTTTTGTAAATAAACATGTCATATACAGACAATAAATCTTCTTCTCAATAAATCACGGCCTTTTTGTAACTTTTAGTTAAATTTTTATATTTTATTTAAAATCAACATATATCGTATTGTCGCTTAAAGTAGAGTACCACATACGACAAAATAAACACTGCAGATTTTTGTTTCTGTAAAAAATGCCCTCTCGATTTGCTTTATATTGCACTATGGAGCAAACGTTTACTTACCACCAGCTTTACAACTTCACCCAAGCTGCATTCGCAGCAATGGGTTGTAACGAAAATGACGCTACTACAGCTACCACTGTTCTCCTGTCGGCAGATGTAAGAGGTATAGACAGCCATGGCATAGCCAGGCTTGTTGGTTATATTAGATTATGGGAAGCAGGCAGAATTAATGCCAAACCAAACATTAAGATCACTTACGAGACCCCTTCGACAGCTGTAGTAGACGGCGATGCAGGCCTGGGGCTGGTTGTGGCTCCTTTTGCCATGCAGGTGGCTATAGATAAAGCTACCATAGCCGGCACAGGCTGGGTAAGTGTGCGCAACAGCAATCACTTTGGTATAGCAGGCTATCACGCTATGATGGCGCTGAAACACGATATGACGGGCATCGCCATGACCAATGCCAGCGCGCTTGTTGCCCCAACGTTTTCTATAGAACGTATGCTGGGCACCAATCCGATAGCAGTAGCTATTCCGGCAAACAAACAGCCGGCTTTCGTAGCCGACTTTGCAACAACAACGGCATCTAACGGAAAGCTGGAAATACTGCAACGCAAGAATGGCGAAGCCCCGCTAGGCTGGGTGCAGGATGCAGCGGGTACAGATACACCAAATGCACATGCGCTGAAAGATGGCGGCATAATGTTGCCCCTGGGCAGCGACCGTGAACACGGCAGCCATAAAGGCTATGCACTGGGTAGTATTGTAGACATATTCTCGGCAGTACTAAGCGGTGCCAGTTATGGACCTTGGGCACCACCCTTCCCTGCTTATGTGCCTATGCCCGAAAATATGCCCGGAAAAGGCCTGGGGCACTTCTTCGGTGCTATGCGCGTAGATGCATTCCGCCCGGCCGCTGAATTTAAAGACCACATGGACAATTGGATCAGCCGCTTCCGCGCAGCTACACCAGCACCCGGCCACGAAAAGGTTTTGATACCCGGTGACCCCGAACGCGAAATGGAAGCCATACGCATGAAGGATGGCATACCACTAAACGAAAGTGTTTTTAATGACCTGCAAAAGATCGGAGAGAAATTCGGAATCGCTCTAATATAGCTGGAATCATGCCCATCATTTAATCATGTAAATCATGCCTGCCGGTATGCAGGGTTCAGACAAGCATAAAACAAAAATGGCTGCCTCACAAGAAGCAGCCATTTTCTTTTGTATAACTATCAATTACTTTGCCAGCGCGAGACCAGCTACCTGGCTCACATCAGTTACATAATGGAACCTCATGCCCTTTATGTAGGCCTTGTTTATTTCGTCAACATCTTTTTCGTTCTGAGCAGGCAATATCACGTCCTTTATACCTGCACGCTTAGCCGCAAGCATTTTCTCCTTTATACCACCTACAGGCAATACCTGCCCACGCAATGTTATCTCACCTGTCATAGCAAAATAAGGCTTTACCTTACGACCTGTAAATGCTGATGCTAATGAAGTGAACATGGTTATACCAGCGCTGGGTCCGTCTTTCGGGACAGCACCTTCAGGCACGTGCACGTGCACATTCATCTCTTCCAGCTGTTCATAAGTAATGCCGTAATCTGCAGCATGTGCTTTAAGATAAGATAATGCAGTAGTCGCACTTTCCTTCATCACATTACCCAGATTACCCGTTAGTGTAACACCACCCTTACCTCTCGATAATGATGTTTCTATAAACAGAATATCACCTCCTACTGATGTCCATGCAAGGCCAACAACCACGCCGGTAGGATGCCCCTTGGTATAGATATCATTAGTGTACTTTGGCTTGCCTAATACAGTTTCAATAAACTCTGGAGTTACCTGCTTTTCCACTACTTCTTCCATAGCCACTTGCTTGGCCATGTTACGCATCATAGCAGCTATGATTCTGTCCAGCTCACGTACACCGCTTTCACGCGTATAGTCCTGTATCAGCTTTACAATAACCTTATCAGCAAACTTCATAGGCACCTTCATAAGGCCATGCATTTCTTTCTGCTTGGGTATGAGGTGGCGTTTGGCTATTTCAGTCTTTTCTTCGGCTGAATAACCGGATAGTTGTATGATCTCCAACCTGTCGCGCAATGCGGGCTGTATCTCACTCAGACTATTGGCTGTAGCTATGAACAATACCTTAGACAGATCGAATTCCAGCTCCAGGTAGTTGTCATAAAATGTGCTGTTCTGCTCAGGATCTAATATTTCCAGCAATGCAGAACTAGGATCTCCTCTGAAGTCCTTGCCTATCTTGTCTATTTCATCCAGTATAAATACAGGATTAGCAGACTTTATCTTTCTTATAGATTGTATGATCCTACCCGGCATAGCACCTATGTACGTCTTACGATGTCCGCGCAGCTCGCTTTCATCGTGCAGACCACCAAGGCTCAGCCTTACATACTTGCGGTGTATAGCGTTGGCAATACTGCGTCCAAGAGATGTTTTACCAATACCCGGAGGGCCTACAAAACAAAGAATAGGCGACTTCATATCGCCCTTCAACTTCAGTACAGCCAGGTATTCCAGTATGCGGTCCTTTATCTTCTCCATACCGTAATGATCGTCATCCAGCACCTTCTGTGCATTCTTCAGATCATAGCTATCCTCGGTATAAGTGCCCCACGGCAGGTCCAGCATTAGGTCAAGATGATTATAGATCACCGAATAGTCAGGTGTGCTTGGGTGCATACGCTCCAGCTTCTCTATATTTTTCTTGAACAGTTCTTTCGCACCCTCGGTCCACTTTTTCTCTTCCGCTCTTTTTATTAAGTCTTTTATCTCGCGGTCATTAGGATCTCCACCCAGCTCTTCACGTATAGACTTCATCTGCTGCTGCAGGAAGTATTCGCGCTGCTGCTTGTCTATATCTGCACGCGTTTTATTAGTGATCTCATTCTTCAGTTCCACCAATTGCAACTCTGTCTGAAGTAGCTGAAACAGGCGCTCAGCGCGCTTCTGAACATCATTTTCTTCCAGCAATGCCTGTTTGTCTGTAAGCTTTGATGAAATATTGCTGGCAATAAAGTGCATCAGGAAACTCTGCTGCTCTATGTTACGTAGTACTATAGATGCTTCAGAAGGTATATTCGGAGACATCTGCGCTATCTTCTCAGAATAATCTTTGATAGACGACATCAGCGCATCAAACGCTGCGTCCTCTTTAGGATAAATATCTTCGAGATAACTCACCTTGGCAGTAAGATAAGGATCGGTCTGTTTGAAGCTGTCTATCTTAAAGCGCATACGCCCCATAATGAAGATGGTAATATTACCATCGGGCATCTTTATTTGCTTCACCACTTTGGCCAAAGTACCAACATGATAAATATCGTCTGTTCCCGGATCATCGTTGGTACTGTCCTTCTGCGCTACTACACCTATCCACTTATCACCTTTCTGCGCCTCGGCAATAGCCTTAACTGATTTATCTCTGGATACTGTAATAGGCAAAACTACATTAGGAAAAAGAACCGTATTACGCAAAACCACTATAGGTAACTCAGAAGGAATAGTATTCTTCTCCTGGTCATCCATTTCGTCTTCCCCTAAAGGCACTATGGGCATAAATTCCATTTCATGCTCATTTTGGCCAAAAAACATATCTAACATTTATAACAATTAAGACATTATGACAAATAATTCATCCCCGCAGATAAAATAAGGATAGTAAAGATAATAGGCAATAGCTATGCCAAAGCATAAAAACTGTAATTTTTGCAGGTAAAAGGTTTTATACCTTTACTCAAAACTAACCAGCATGAAAAGATTTCTAGCAATTACGGCACTCATTGCCTCATTTTCACAGCTCAGCACTGCGCAAACTACGCCTACTGACCCACTGCCACCAAGAGACAGCAAAGTATACACATCAAGTTCGCTGGATGGTGCACTCTTCTCAATGTCTACGTCCAGCTACAATGGCATCACCAACATACCGCGCTTTAGCTATTTCATTAATTCGGGCATGAACGTAAACAAAGATTTCAGCAGCCACTTTGGTATGTATGCGGGATTTGGCGTTAAAAACCTGGGATATATCGAGAAAGGAAATACGACCTCAGGCGTTAGCATTACTGTAAAACGCAGAGTATATGCCGTAGGTATTCCGCTCGGGTTTAAATTTGGCAACCTCAAACCAAAGGGTACATTTGGCCTGATAGGCGGTGGCGTAGACTTCCCTACCAACTACAAGATCAAAACCTTTACAGATGGCAGAAAAAACAAAACAAAATCAAACGAGTGGTTTAGCAAAGAAGTCACTCCTGTTATGCCATATGTATTTGCCGGCATCAGCCTGAAAGGAAACTTTACCATTCGTTTCCAGTATTATCCCGGCAACTTTATGAACCAGGATTATAAAGATGCTAACGGTGCTAAAATATACAGCAACATGGAAAGTAAGCTGGCACTGGTAAGCCTTAGCTTCAATGTAAAGAACAAGAGCGATGGCAAGATGAGCCAGACATTCAAAGCGATATTCCATCACGAAAAAAAGAAGGCCTAGATCCTAAAACTAAAAAAGCGTTCATCCCAATCGGAATGAACGCTTTTTTTGTTTCCAACAATTGTCGACACACTAATTGTTGACGGTAATGCTCAACTTCCCTTTCTTGCCACTAATAACAATATTATTGGCATCCAGGTATTGCTTGTAGCGGTTGTAAACGCTACCTGATTGCACTTCACTATTTATGACCAGCGTACCATTCTCGCTCTTTACTATGTTAAATCCCTTATTCCTGTTGATCAACCCCTCATTTTCCATTTTGTCCAGCATCTCGTCAAAATCATTTTCTGAACTCTTGGTTACATGCTCATCTTCATCCTTTGTAACAGACAGATCGATTCTTTGACGCTGCAATTCGGCCCTTGTCTGCTCCAACGCAGCTTTCCCCTCCTCTATACCTCTCCTTATCTCCAAAGATATCTCCTTCTTCAATTCAGGATCATTAAGTGCCTTGTTAGCCTCTGCAAGGCCTTTATTGATCTCCGCTCTTACCTGATCCCAATCAACTGCGTCTATTTCTTTTTGCGCAGACCTCATTTCTCTTTTCGCAGCGCGCATCTCCTTACGGGCACTTTCCATTTCTTTTCGGGCCTGTGCCATCTCTTTTTCCACATCTACGTCGTCAAGCTTAGTTACGGAAACAGCTATTTCGGTGGCCGCCTTTACTATATCTGTTATAGCCTTGCCGAAATCCCCTGAAACATTCTCGTCATTGAATGACACCTCTACATCAGTCTGACTATTTGTATTGACAGTCTTGTTGACCTCTCTTCTGTCTCCATTATTATCAACGATCACTTTCTTATAAGAGTACGATCTGGTTGTTTTCGAAGAGTCCGCATCGTCCTTTTTCAATTTGTTCTTTTGTGCAAAAGAAGGGGTAAATATTGCCAGTGAAAAAACTATGGTAATAATGATCATTGCAGCTATACCCAGCTGACTGTAGTTGATGTTTTGCTTTTTCATTTCCATTATTCTTTTTATACGGTTAAATAATTGCTTTTTGTTTCTGCCGGTTACAGCCAGCGCCAAATTGGCCTCATAACGGTTGGTTTCTAGTATAGCCAGTGCTCGTGCATAAGGCATAGGGTCTGTTGTACTGGCAACTACCATATCATCGCAACAGTTCTCTCTCTCCTTGCGTATTATAGCCGATATCAGCCAGATAAATGGGTTAAAGAAGAGTACTGTTTCTACTATGGTCTGAAATATATTGAACAGGAAATCCTGCCTCTTGATATGCGCCAATTCATGCACCAGTATAGCCTCCAGCTGATCAACGCTCAGGTGATTAATAGTAGCTACCGGCAGTAGTATAACCGGCTTGAGTATACCTAACATCATTGGCACATCTACCTTGGCAGACAAAAGCAATTTTACCGGCCTTGATATATTAAATTGCTCCTGCCACTGCGCAACCAGGTCATTCAAATGCTCCTGTGACGCTACAACCCCACTCTTCTTCAACATACGCACCTGCCATAGGTTCACTGCAAAGCGGAACAACATTAAAACAAGACCGGCACAATAAACAGCAATGATCAATGATGAATATCGCTCCATCCCTGTGAGTGCATTTTTAATGATACTCTGGTCTGCAATGTTAATGGTTGGATTCGCTACTCCCTGGTGCGTCACCAGTGGCGCAGCCACACCGCTACCATTTGTAATATACACTGTTATACCCTTTAGCTTCTGGTACTGTGTTATCCATGTATCCGCAAACCACGCAACCATTGTGGTGAACGCGCCGATAGAAATAAAATATTTGAGGCGCGAACTTACATCGCGAAGCGCGCGCAGCACTACAAACAAAGTGCCGTATACAAGCAGCCCCTGCCAAAGGGAATACAGCAATGCCCAGGCCAGGGAATGCGTTAGTAAAGAGGTGAATGAAAGTGTGTTCATATGTGTATGTTTTATGGAGAGGTATCTTAATGCTATAATATGTATGTTGTTACTTCTTCTTGTCCATCAGGTCCAGGTACTTCCTTATCTCATCAAGCTCCTTCGCATCGGCCTTATGGTTACCCAGTGCCTGCATCACCAATTGAGATGCCGATCCGTTGAACATAGTATCTATCATTCCTTTCACCATTTGCCCCTGCATCAGTTCCTTCGAAACATTTGCGCTATACACATGGCTCTTACTGGTCTCATCGCGCTTCACGAGGCTCTTCTCATTCATTATCTGCATCAACTTAAGTGTGGTAGTATACCCTGCGTCTTTGTTCAGTTCAAGTACTTCATGTATCTCCCTCACCGTGCTGGGCCCTTTGCTCCAGAGTATATTCAATATCTCCAGTTCACTTGCCGTTGGCTTTACTTTGCTATTATTCATTGCTCAAATTATATCTGCAATCCTTCCTACGAATTATTTCGTAAGACAAACGTACGAATTATTTCGTAAGTACAAATAGGTACAATAAATTTTAGCTTTTCTTAACAATGATCCGAAAAGTAACGATCCTAATAATTATCGAAATTCAAATCTACAGGCAGGAAGAAAGTGCCGGAGAAATCCGCACCATTTGCACCACCTCGCTCGAAATGAATGGAACCCGTTGATGCATACGTATAGCCTAGTTTCACCTTGCTGTTACTTTTCAATTGTATATGCACAACAATATGCCCGGGCTTCACTTCAAGTCCACCAAAGGCTCTGGCCACCCTCAATTGCTGTTTCAGGAAGGATAATTCTTTACTTGATAATTTGTGTTTCCCACGGAAATTTTCAACAGTGACACTTGTTATATCATCGATAGGAAATCTTGAAGGGAGCAAATAACCCTGCGATCGGTAAGCATACCTCGGGTTGGGTTTAATAGCTGAATGCTGTGCAAATGAAGGCTCAGTTATCAACGTCACAACTGCCATAAATACTAACGCGCGCAAGATCCGAGCCATAATAAAATAGTTGCCTTCAAAGATAACCAAACGTTACTTATGCCCGTGATTAGTGATCTCACCATCCGCCATTTCAATGATCCTATCAGAGCGCTGAGCAAAGTCTTCATCATGTGTCACTGTGATCAATGTCTGTCCATATTCATGAGATAACTTCTGAAACAGATCGAACACTATACCCGTGTTCCGGGAATCAAGATTACCCGTCGGCTCATCGCCCATTATAATTGCAGGATCATTGATCAGTGCACGCGCAATGGCTACACGCTGCTGCTGGCCACCACTCAGCTTATTGGCTTTCTTCAGCGCAAGCTCTTCCACGCCAAACATCTTCAGCTTTTCATAGGCTCTTTCTTCTACTTCCTTAGGAGAAAATTTACCCAATTTTAAACCCGGTATCATTACATTTTTAATGCAGGAAAAATCGGGCAACAGATAGTGAAACTGGAACACAAACCCTATAGACTCATTACGTATAGCCGCAAGATTATTCAACGACTGACCCGTAACTTTTACTCCGTTTATTTCCAGTTCACCCTCATAGTCTCTATCCATTGTAGACAATACATACAACAATGTACTCTTACCACAACCACTCTTACCCACTATAGAAACAAACTCCCCCTTCTTTACTTCAAGGCTTATATTCTTCAGCACAGGTATGGTCACCGGGTCATGAAAATACTTGGTTATGTTGGTCGTCTTTAATGCTATGTTTTCCATTATCCGCGTATGATTGTTACAGGGTCAACTTTTGATGCTTTTCTTGCAGGAAAGAAACCTGCCGCTATAGTAGTAAGGATACCAAAGCTCACTGCTTCTATGTAGTGTGGTATGTAAAACGACATAGGCAGATACTTGAGCGTACCTGCGCCAATGTATATTTTTGATACCATGAACGTAATCAGGAAACCGAAGATCACACCTATGATACCACCCATCAAACCTATATACACCGCCTGTTGCAGGAAGATACTGATAACAGATTTTCCAGAAAATCCTGTAGCTTTTAAAATAGCTATCTCCTTTATCTTCTCATAGATGGTCATGTTCAGGATGTTATAGATACCAAAGCCTGCCACCAGCAATATCACACCTATCACACTGTTCAGAATGATGGCCCTTATCTTAAATGCAGCCTTCAGCTGTTCATTGCTCTGCACCCAATCTTCTGCCTTATACCCCGTTATTGTCTCTATATCTTTGGCAACCTTAGGGGCATTGTTGTAGTCAGCCAGATTTATCTTAATGTCTGTAACATAACTCCTGTCCTTACCCAACAGATTCTGCGCCTGCACTATATTCACGTAAGATTTTGTTTCGTCTATCTGCTTTATCGTTGTTGCAAAGATGCCCACCACTCTCATGATCATGGGACTACCACTACCCGCTCTCACCGTTATATTATCACCTACATGCAGGCTTAGTTTATCAGCTATCCCTTTTCCTATCAGCAATCCGTTATTCACCCTGTTCAGATCATGGAGATCACCTTCCTTCATATTACTCTGCACATCAAACATCTTATCCTCTTCATCTATACTCACACCCGCAACAGTACCATTGATATTTACACTCCCACTGGCATAGATCACATTAGCGGTTACTTGCGGCGTCACTGCTACTACCTGCGGGTTTTTCCTGATGTTTTGGATAATGCCATAAGGATTGGTCAACCCCTGACTCTGCTTCAGCTGCTTGGGGTTAGTGAGTATCTTGGTAGAATTATCTTTAAGAAAGTTATTGAGCATATGTGCATCGGCAACTTTGTTCTCGCTATACAGCCTTATATGCGCAGTAGTACTGAATGATGACTTTTCAAAGTAATCATTCGTACCCTTCATCAGCGACTGCATAAAGATGAACATCGATATGCCGAACATCACCCCCATCGCGGCCACAGCCGTCTGCTTCTTTCTCGACGAAAGATAGGTGAGCGCAATTTCTGTATTTACACTGATCTTCATTTTGACTAAATTCTAAACTCCATTAATGTAATTCACAATATTCCGGTATCATGAAAATCCTTTAATCCCTGAAATCCTTGTTCAGACAATTACTTCAGCTTCACCACCTTATCACCTGCCGTAATACCACCGGTCACTTCAATCCATTCATCAGATACAATACCTGTAGTAATGATTACCGTGTCTATCTTCTTGCCATGCTGCACCTGCACCTTATT
>CANBQQ010000032.1 GCA_947371715.1 Flavipsychrobacter stenotrophus | reverse complement strand
ATCGCAATTTTTTTATACCCCAATGCCGCTGCCTGCTCCACCATCTCTTCGGGATGTGAACCTCCGCGTAAAAAGCTGAAATTGGTTGTTACCTGTAGTTCTGTATAGCTCATGGGTTATTGTGTCAATTGTTTTTAGTTCTATGTTTTCAGCATCTTTAGGAGTGCGCCCTTACAGGGCTATGTGTGGGGAGGGTGGGCTGTAGGGCTGACGCCCTACGCTATTGAGTAAGCTCTTTCAGCGCTATTCATTTCAAGTGTTTACTGACTTATTACAAACACACACTTTATTACCATCTCTTTCAGCGCTATTCATTTTTTAGTATTTCCTAACTTCATAATAATCTCAATTCCTTTCTTTGTGAATGTACTTTATCCTTTACACAAAAAAACCATGAATGAACCATTGGGGATCGTCGATACCGTAGTGGCCTGCTCTGAATATCCAATACCGTGCTCCGCTTTCATCTTCTACACAATAATAGTCGCGTTGCAAGCCTTCATTGAGCCACCATTCCTGTTCTATTCGCTCCGGACCATCGGCATTTGTTATGTTGTGCAGTTTGCTCTTGTATATAAACAACATGGGCGGGTAATCGGGGATAGGTACAGTTACTACTATTGGTTCAGGGTCTCTGAGTACGTGAATGGGGCGTGGCAGATCTGTACGCCATGTGGTTACAGGTTTTTCTGCCAATGATACTGCTAGTCTGAAGGATCTTTCCGGCCAGTAATGTTCATCTGGTAAATATCTGCTGATGGTATGCAGGCCTACCTTTCCTGCTACCTTATCTAACAACTCTGCTATGGCCAGATCATTATGCTCAGAATGATGCCAGAAGGTTTCTTGTTCTGCAAAGACATCTTCTACCGTGGTTGCATCTAATACAAAGAGTTCAAACCCCAAAGCAGGTTCTAGCTGAGGGATCTTAATTTCGAATAGTTTGAACAGGTGAGCCACATTTCTTGATGCCCGCACAGTACCTATGCCTATCTGCTGGATATTACCATCAATACGAAAGCCTTTGAAGTCACATTTACGAATACCTTTTTCTTCTTTTGTAAGCCTCAAGCAAAGTGTTACCAGCAATTGCCTGAGGGCGACTTCAATACCGCCAGCTGTGCGGATAGGATCAAGGCTGGGTAGTCTTTCCTGATAGGGTTGCAATGGTACTACAGGGTCAAGCACTTCTATTTCCTGTCCCAATGCCTGATCTAACCTTGATAGCAATTGATCTCCGAAGCGCCTGCGTAATGCACGGCGGGGCATATGTATGAAGCTGCGGATATCATACAGTCCGAGCTTTTCGAGTCGTTGCACAATACCAGGTTCCAGTCTTAATGCCGCGGGTGGTAATGGCATCAGCGCATCCATCTGTCCTCTGGATTCGATGATCGGTGATGCCATGCCATAGCGGGCAATGGCCCATGCAGCACCAACAGTATCGGCCATTGCAGCGCGAATATGATAACCGAAAGCACTGATGCGGGTGATGATATCTTTGAGGTAAGGTTGCTCACCACCCCAAAGGTGGGCACATCCACTCACATCGAGCAGCAGGCCATCGGGCATATCTACAGCGGCTACTGGGGTAAAGCGGATACACCATTCTGCAAGTGCGGTAAGTAGTTTCTCTACCTTTCCCTGCTCCTCATTGAATACCTGCAATTCGGGCAGAATAGCTCTGCAATCGGCTACCACCATTTCTAATGCTATACCTTTATCTTGTGCAGGTGCACTTACAGCCTTTACCACCATGCGGCCACGTTCTGAAGTAACAACAACAAATGGGGTGTCTTTTAGCTCCGGGTGTCGTCGGATCATCCAATCGGCAGTGAGGTGCCGAAACCATATTGATACGAATCTTTTGCCCATCTTATCCCGCTTTGAGGGTTTGAATTTCAGGAAGGGCAATGTTTCTACTAATAAACCTGAAGCTGTTATCTGCCCATTCTACCTGCCACATACCCGGTTTGCCATTGCGGGCTTTTGCCAGTTGAATATTCCATCTTGGGTGCCCCACACCGGGTAAGCCACCTGTTGTAATGCCGGGCAGAGAGGTGATCTTCCAGCGGGCTACACAGGCAACCGCATTTTCGCTACGCGGTTGGTGGCGATGAATAAAGCCGGTTACCCTGCTTTCCTCTACAGCCAGTTGTAACCTACGAGACTCTGTAAAACTCAGCTCCTGCAGTTCGCCTACCACCGCAGCTACAGCATTGCATTTTAATCCCTCCTCAATTACCCATAAAACATCTTTGGGTTTTGTGAGGTCGATGAATATGACCTTGTCGGGTTCTATCCCCATTAATTTCAGTGCAGGTGGGAAAATGGTCCGCTTATTACTTACCCACAGACATATGCCATCTTTGCGCATCAGCGGGCTCAATAAACCTGCTATAAACCCATTAGTAGGCGCTGCATCTTCCCTGGTATGACTTATTAATTCGTGTATGGCACCAGTAGGAAAACTGCGATTTGGGAAAGCTTGTTCTATTGGCCCCAAACCGGTAATTAACCTTTGGCTATTACCCGACATAGCCCCGCCCTGCATGGAGATGATCACTTTCTGCAGTTGTTTTATAATGTCGGTTTTTGTCAACAAAGGGGTCATAAATGTTTGTTTTCATTGACGTTTGACACATTTTTTATCTTTTTGCGTTTAATGTCAAATATATTGACAAATGTATGCCAATTTATTTGGAATTTTGTGTACTAATTTTAAAACTAAAAGTTATAGTGGCTAATAAATATTCCTGATCGTAATCTTATGATTTTTCAAATTGGTAGAGGGAAAACAAAGTTTTACTTTTGGAAGTAATTACTTTTAACCAGACCTATAAATGCGCTCAGAGAGGGCAGAGGCCAACAACATACCACATGCAATCATTTACCGATCTAGTAGCTCAGTTTGAACAACACTTCACCACAACATTACCATTTCCTGAATCTCCGGCGACCATATACGATCCGTGCCGTTATTTGCTGGCATTGGGTGGGAAGCGCATAAGGCCTGTGGTATGCCTGATGGCCAATGAGCTGTTTATGGATATTAATGAAGATGCATGGCATGCAGCAATAGGTGTGGAGCTGTTTCACAACTTCACATTGATACATGATGACATTATGGATAAGGCGCCACTACGCCGCGGGCAGCCAACCATACATGCCAAGTACGGACTGACATCGGGAATATTGTGCGGCGATATTATGGGTATCTATGCTTATCATAGCTTAGCCAATATCAACACGGCGTTGCAACCAGTGATGCAGTTGTTTAATAAGACTGCTATTGAGGTATGTGAGGGGCAGCAGCTGGATATGGATTTTGAAACCCGTATGGATGTGACTCTTGATGAGTATATACACATGATAACGCTTAAAACATCTGTACTGTTGGCCTGCAGCCTGAAGATGGGTGCACTGGTAAGTGGTGCACTGGGCGATAGTGCCAATAAGCTTTATGAGTTTGGTAAGAACATGGGTATCGCCTTTCAGCTACAGGACGATTACCTGGATGCATATGGTGTGGCAGAAGTAATAGGCAAGCAAAATGGCGGAGATATTTTGGCTAATAAGAAGACCTTCTTGCTGGTAAAGGCATTGCAAAATGCAGATGCTGATCAGCGCCAACAGATAGAAGAGTTATTGCATAGTAATACTGAAGATAAGGTAAAGTCTATGCTTGCACTATTTAGTGCAACGGGTGCTGATGTGCAGTGCAGAGAGCACGTAGCACACTACTCTGAGCTGGCATTTAAGTCACTTGATGATGTAGCTATACCATCTAAGCGCAAGCAACCATTGCTGGAGCTTGCACAGTTTTTGTTGCAGCGGGAGAAGTGATGATCGAAGTGAAAATAATTTAGAAAGGCCGGATGCAAAAAGCATCCGGCTTTCTTATTGTTTTTATGCTGATACATACCTACACCTTCGGCGGCATCAGCTTATACACAACCGGTGTAACTATTCTTGACAATAGGGTAGAGCTGATGAGTCCGCCTATCAATACTATAGCCAGTGGAGCTATGAGTGGATTGGTAGATACAGCAATTGGTAGCAGTCCACCTATAGCAGTAAGTGAGGTCAATACGATAGGAAGGAATCTTACCTCGCCGGCTTCGCGTATTGCTTCGTCCAGACTTTTGCCTTGTTCTCTTAGTTGGTTGGTAAAGTCGACCAACAAAATGGTGTTCTTTACTTCTATACCTGCCAATGCTATAAGCCCGATGATGGCTACAAACGAGAGTGTGTTGCCAGTGAGCCACAGTGCAGTTGCGGCTCCTACTATACCCAATGGTATTACTGACAATACAATAAGTGTACTCTTAAAGGTACGGAACAACAGGATGAGCATGGCAATGAACATGAACACAGTAACGATGATGATATTCATAAATCCTCCGAATGAATCTTTGCGGGTTTCAATTTCACCGCCCATCTCATAGCTATATCCCTTTGGCAGGCCCATCTTGTCCATCTTATCGGTCACGCTATTGATCACATCATCTATCAGGAACCCTTTCTGTATGTTGGCCTTTACAGACACCACTCTCTTTTTCTCCATGTGGTTGATGTTAATGGGGGAGGTCTCCAGCTTAAGGTCTGCCAACTGACTGATGGGTATAGCTACTCCCTGATTGTTGTTGACCAGCAGATTACTGATCACATCAAGTGTTGGGCGTTCGTCTTTGCTGCGGGTAAGTAATATATTGTAGTCATTTTCATTTACGTCGGTGTACTTGCCCATGTTGAAACCTGCCACTGCCAGACGAACTGTTCTGTCAATGTTCACTGTAGGCACACCAAGTAGTTGAGCCTTTTCTTTGTTGATAGCTACTTTTATGTCGGTCTTCAACAAGCTTACCGGATTGTTTACATAGATAGTGCCGGGAGTTTTCTGTAACATTACTTCAACGCGATCTGCTATAGCACGCAGTGTATCCAGATTCTCGCCAAACAGCCTTACTTCTACCGGTGCTACTACCGGAGGGCCCTGTTCAAAGTTCTTCACTTCAATTTTAGCACCGGGGTATGGCGTCCATTTGGCTCTTAGCTTTTCTATAAGTTCCAGTTTTTTGTCGGGTGCTGTGTTCTCGTCGAGTTGTACAAAGATCTGGCTGTAGTCGCTGCGTTCGTTTTCTTGTATCTCGTTATAGTAGATACGCGGATTGCCCTTACCAACATTGGTAGCAAAGTACTTTACCATTGGCTCTTTCTTTAGCTCGGCTTCAATGTTCTGTGCAATACCATTGGTATAGCCCATGTTGGATTGTGGTGGTGTGGTAATATTGATAAAGAACTGCGGTTTTTCAGATGAAGGGAACAAACTAAAACCAACAGCTTTGAACAATACCATTGATCCGCCGAATATCACCACTGCTGCTATTATGGTAAGGATAGGACGGGAGAGTGCTTTGTCGAGCAGGCGACTGTAGCTGCCATGTATCATTTTCTTTAGTGCCCTCATGAAGATATTTCCATCGGGGTGGCCTGTATGATTCTTCAATAGCTTACTAGATAAGAAAGGTATGATGGTGAGTGATACCAGCATGGAGGCGAATACGGAAAGGATAACGGCTAAAGGCAACCCGCGAATGAAATCACCGGCACCTTCGGGCAGGAACACCAGCGGCATAAAGGCTATGATGAGCATTATGGTGCAACCCACTACAGCCTTGCCTATTTGTTTAGTAGCTTTCAATGTTGCTTCCATGCGGGTATGTCCTTCCAGCATCCAACGCTCTATATTTTCTACCACCACAATGCTATCATCTACCAGCAGTCCCAATGCTACTACAAGTCCTACGATACTAAGCTGGTTAAGGTTGTAGCCAAAGAGATTGAGCAATACAATACCTATAGATAATGACAAAGGAATTGAGATCATTACTATTAATGCGGGTCGGAAACCTAGCGGTAATAATGTTATGGCTACCAATAAAATGGCAATGATAAAGTCTTCTCCCAATCCACTCAGGCGTCGATTCACATTGTCGGCCTGATCAAAGTTCTGAACAAGATCTATGTTAGCAGGGAGTGTCTTTTTGAATTGTTCAATTACGGGTTGGTAAGCTAATTTTGTCTTAGTGATATTCTCACCTTCCTTTTGAGCCGCTACTACAAACAGACATCTGTGGCCATTAAGGCGGGTTCTGTATTTTTCATCTTCAAAGCCATAATAGACCTTGGCTACATCTTTAAGGAAAACAATGTTGCCATTACCTGTAGATACAATTGTGTTCTTTATTTCGTCAATTGATTGATAGTTGCCACTGGTCTTTATGTTGAATGTTTTGTTGCCTGCGTCTATGCTGCCACCCGGTATATTGGCTATCTCACTTTGCAGGCTACCCATAATTGCAGCCAGTGGGATATGCGACTTGGCCATTTTTTCAAAGTCGAGTTCAATGCGCACTTGCTGTTCAGGCAGACCGTGAATCTCTACCTTCTTTAGCTGAGATAGCTTTTCCAATTCATCCTGCAGCTTCTCTGCATAGTACTTCATCTTTTCTCTCGGTGCATTTTCAGAGATCAGTCCTACCTGTATAATGTTTACATCAGATGGCTGAAACTTCTGTACCTCCAGGCTAAGAATGTCTGCAGGCAGTTCATTGCGTTTGTTATTCACAACACGGGTCAGCTCCTGGAACTTGTTCTCCACATTGCTGCTATACTTGTATTCTACACGTAGTACTGCAACACCATCGCCAATAGAGCTGCGTACGCGCTTAATGTTATCCAGTCCTGTTATTTCTTTTTCCAGAGGTTTTACTACAAGTTCTTCCATGTCCTTAGGACTGGTTCCCGGGTAGACTATAACCACCGGGTATATTGGTGCATGCATTTCGGGGTCTTCAGACCGCGGCATACTGAGTATTGTGGACAATCCCAATACTATGATCATGATAAAAATGACCAGCGTGAACTGGTAATTTTTGACGGCGTAATCAGAGATCTTCATTGTGTGTGTGTTTTGTAAATGAATTGTGATATTTCGCAAGCGAGATGCTTGCATGGTTTAGGACGAAGCGAGACGATTCGACCAGTGTTGGTGATAATTATTTACGGCATCGGTTATGTTTATCTTGATATAAACAGTCGCTCTGGAGACGCAATTATGCGTTTCTGCCAAAGTTTGTTTACATGTAGATGTAGGCTTAAACATGTCGTTTTTCAGGTTCTACGCCCTTATTTCATGCTTTGTTATTACCGCTTTGTAACTGCAGCATCACCCACTACCTTTATCGCACTTTTTTCGGTTAGATAGGCACTGCCACTAATAATCAATGAGGTGGCATTTTGCAGTCCGTCACTAATGATCACCTGATCTTTCTCTATGCTGCTGACAGTTACTTTTATTTTCTTTACTGTTTTATTGTCGTTAGTGACAAATACGTAACCGTTACTACCATCGCCATCGAGCAATGCATCGTAAGGAATAGCCCATGAAGATGACGTTCCGGCGATTTTCTTTTCCGGTGATATCACGGCTTTACCAAACATACCTGCTGCGATGTTCGTCGGTTTGTCGCCACTGAATTTTATATCAACTGCATAAGCACCTGTCATCGGGTCTGCGCCCTCCGCTTTACGATTCACTATGCCACTATATGTCTTGCCATTTAATGCCGCAATAGTAATTTCTGCCTTGTCATTGATGTTGATGTTCGACCATTCTTTGTCACTTACTCCGGCTCTCAACATCCAGTTGCCTGCTTTCGCACCATTTATCTGGAATACAGCATTGCCGGTAGCGGCGAGTTGGCCCTCATTCATCATTTTGTGCAATACATAGCCACTTCTTGGTGCCCTTATTTCTGAATAGGTTCGGTTAAACTCTGCAGATGTTACCTGTTGTTTTGCAAGGTCCATGCCTGTCTTTGCATTTTGTGTTTGTTCCAGTGTGGCTACACTGTCTTTGTACAGGTTCATTACTCTCTGATAGTCACGGGTAGCTTTTTCATACGCTATATGCGCCTGTTCCACCTGTGCATTTATTTCAGCCATATTGAGTGTTGCGAGCAGCTGACCTTGCTGTACCGCATCTCCTTCACGAACATATATCTTGTTGATGATGCCACCTGTTTTGAAAGACAGGTATGTTTCATCATCTGTAGTGAACTGACCGGACACATTTATTGGTGCTGTTCCTGTTGTAGGTGTCAGGTTCATTACTTTAACAGGTATTATGTCCGTATCTGCTGTTTTCACAGCTTCTTTTTTTGTAGAGCAAGATGCCATTATAAATGGAATTGCAGCAATTGCGAGTATTGTTTTTATGGTCTGCATATATGTGTGTTTAATGATCGTTTTTGAAAATGGTTGAAGTTTAGTTTATGGGATACGCTGCCTGATTTCGTTCTATGTCGGCCGCTGCAGTTAGTACATTTGCTTGTGCCAGTGATAATTGCAACTCTGAATTGGTCAGTTGATTAAGGGCGTCCAGCAGTTCTATATACAATAGTTGTCCTTCTTTATATACTTTCAGCTGATCATTGTAGTATTTGTTGGTGAGAGTAAGTTGCGTTTTTGCACTGTTGTAGTTGGATAGTGCCGTATTGTAATTGTTGAGTGATTGCTCTGTTTGCAGTTGCAATGCTTGCTCTGTTTGACTATACTGAGCTTGCAAAGAGGCAACATCTGTTTTAGCCTGCTGGCTTTTGTACCTGTTCTTTCCTGCTGCAAAAAGATCCCATTGGAGGTTTATGCCCCATATGTAATATTGCGTTTTTGAGTTGTAATCGAAGTTGAAGCCTTGTGATCCAAGATCCAGAAATGTATTGATCTTTGGTATTAGGTAAGACCTTTGCATCTTCTCTGCGAGGTTGTAGGCTGCAATGCCCGTATTCAATTGCACCAGCTCTTCTCTTGTGTTGGTTGAAGTGGTATTTACACTTTCTTGTTTACTGAAATAAGTTGTGTCGATAATTATCTCTGATGTCAATGAGCGGTTGAGCAGGAAATTGAAATAGGCTTTTGCATTGAGTTGGTTGTTACTGGCCTGTGTTATGGCTGCATCTATCTTTTGCTTTTCTGTTTGTGAGCGGGTGAGGGCTGTGTTATTCCTGACACCATTTTTTAGCAGGCTTTCATTTACTCTTATGTTCTCCTTTACCAGTAACAGGGCGTTGTTGTAAATAGCTACTGCTTTACCTGCCTGGTAATATTGGTAGTAAGCAGACTTAATATTTTTTACCAACTCGCGTTTGTAAACATTCACCGCCGCCTGTTGTTGGGTTATCAGTTCCTTCTTTATTTTCTGGTTATACCAGATCTCTGCATTGATGAGTGGTAGAGAAGTTCTCAACTTTGCATCATAGAAGTTGTCCGGGTTGAGCAATATCGACTGGTTGTCAATATGCGGAAAGTTGTTGCTGTTGGTCAGTTGGTTGAGCGTTGAATAGACAGGATTCATGAGGTCGCCAATTGGCAGATCTATTGTTCTACCACCATTGGCTTTTGTGTAGGTACCCAGCAAACTAATGTTGGGTAAGAAAAGCGAGTTTGCTTCTTTCAATGCAAGTAGCGATCGCTCTAACTGGATGTTTTGCTGATGCAGTCCCTGATTGTTCTGAAAACCTTCCTGGATGTAGGCATCTAACTGACTCTGAGCCTTGCTCTGCCATGAATGTGTAGTGAATAGCAGTAGTAATATTATAGCTACCCTTTTGTTTATCATTGTTGACATAATGAACACTGTTTAGTTTGGTGGCAAAAAAATATAATTTTCTTTTTTCTTTTCCTTTTGTTCGACAATAGTCGAATTTTTATGCTTTGATCAGTTTTAGGTATTGGCCAATGGCTTCTTCAATAGCTGCATTAATACTTACCTCATCCATTTGCATTGCTTTGAATCGGCAGCTTACATCTAGTGAAACCAGTCCATGGCCCATAGCCCAAACAGAAAGTGCTGCAGTCATCACGTTGTCAAACCGTAATAGGTTCTTTTCCATGCAATCGGACAGGCATTTTACCAGGAAGTCAAAAGAGTCGGTGTTGTTGTTCCAGGTCTCATCTTCATCCACACAGTTCATTGGTGCTTTCATCATAAACATAAGGTCATACATTTCCTTATTATTCTTGCCAAATCTCACATATGTATAACAAAGTTGTTCGAGGCGCTCCATCGGGTCGCTGCTCGTGACTTTGGCCTCAAATTCCAACTCCAATTTTTCAAATGCCTGCTTCTGTACTTCGTATAGCAATTCATCTTTATCCTTATAGTATAGGTAAATAGTGGCCGGGCTATATTCTATTTTCTCAGCGATGTTTCTGATGGAAGTCTTCTCATAACCCTCAGTAAGAAACATGGATATTGCCGCGTCAATTATCTTGCCGCGCATTTCCTGTTTGTCCCTTTCCTTTCTTTCACTAATTCCCATATCGTTATGATTACAGTGCAAAGTTACTAAACAGTGTTTATAATTTAAAGTATTTTCAAAAAATATTTTTGCATTTCACAATTTGGCCGATGAAGTTGATTGAACTACCAACATGAAATTTACCTTTGCTGCACTTTTAAAAACGATCATCATGTCATCTTATAGCGGCAAAGTATATGTTATCACAGGCGGTTCATCGGGCATTGGCAAGGCTTTGGCTCAGGATGCGCTGAATAAGGGGGCATTTGTTGCAGTTTGCGGACGTGATGCGCAGAAATTGCAGGCCGGGTTTAGTAGTGCCAATGACAACCTGCTTTGCGTTAAGGCAGATGTGAGCATTGAACAAGATTGCAAAGACCTGATGGATGCAGTGATAGCGAAGTGGGGTAGGATAGATGTGCTGATCAATAATGCAGGAATCAGTATGCGGGCATTGTTTGAAGAATTGGATCTGAAGGTGTTGAAAGAGCTGATGGATATCAACTTCTGGGGTACAGTTTACTGTAGTAAGTATGCGTTACCGGCCATAAAGAAATCGAAAGGTACCATTGCTGCCGTGTCTAGCATAGCAGGCTTCAGAGGGCTACCTTGCCGTACGGGCTATTCAGCCTCCAAGTTTGCTATGCAGGGTTTTATGGAATCATTGCGTACTGAGTTATTGCATACCGGTGTTAATGTAATGTGGGTGTGTCCCGGCTTTATAGCATCTAATATTCGCAACGTAGCCCGTGGTGCAGATGGCCATGCCCAGAAGGAAACACCTCTGGATGAAAGCAAGTTGATGAGTGCAGAAGAGTGTGCATCAATAATATTAAAAGGAATAGATAAGAGAAGGCGTACTATAGTGATGACGGGACAAGGTAAGTTGACCGTATTGATCAATAAGCTGTTTCCATCGTTGGCAGATAATATGGTATACAAGCATTTCCTAAATGAGCCGGATTCACCATTGAAGGGTTATAATTAAGTCACCTCTGTTTTTATTAGCTTTGCGCTGCAATGAAAATATTAATGGTATGCCTGGGCAATATATGCCGGTCGCCAATAGCAGAGGGCGTATTGATGCACAAAGTGAAGGAGCACGGCTTAGATTGGACGGTGGAGTCTGCAGGAACCAATTCTTATCATACGGGCGAGGCGCCGCATAAATACTCGCAGAAAGTATGCCTGGCGCATGGTATAGATATATCAGGACAAAGAGCAAGAACATTTACAAAGAATGATTTTGAGGCCTATGATGTGATATATGCTTTTGCAGGAGATGTGGTGGCAGATATTAGAAAGATCGCAGGGAATGCAGATATGAGTAAGGTTAAATATTTCCTTAATGAGCTGCATCCGGGTAAAAATGAGTCTGTTCCCGATCCATGGTATGGCGACGAAAGTGGTTACCTTCCGGTTTACCAGTTGATAGACGAAACATGTAACGCAATAATAGAAAAGTATAAATAATAAGCAATGTCTAAACCATCAATACCGCAGGGTACAAGAGATTTTTCTCCTGTTGTAGTCCGTAAGCGCCAATATATACTTAATACCCTTCGTGATATTTTTGAATTGTACGGTTTCCAACCATTAGAAACGCCTGCAATGGAAAACCTTGTTACCCTTACCGGAAAGTATGGTGAAGAAGGTGATAGGCTGATATTTAAAATACTAAATAATGGCCTGCATGAGATGAAGGAGGAGAAGAGGAATAAATTCAATGAAGAGTTAACTAAGGTAATGAGTAAGGCTTACTCATCTCCTGTTGTGACTGAGCGTGCTTTAAGGTATGACCTAACTATACCTTTTGCACGTTACGTAGTTATGAATCAGAATGATCTTGCTTTTCCTTTCCGTAGGTACCAAATGCAACCTGTTTGGCGGGCCGATAGCCCGCAAGCGGGTCGCTACCGCGAATTCTGGCAGTGTGATGCAGATGTGGTTGGTAGCACTTCGTTGATCAACGAGGCAGAGCTATTATGTATCTATCAGTCGGCTTTTCATCAATTGCAGATACCGGTAAAGATCAAGATCAATAGCCGTAAGCTGCTTGCTGCACTTGCTGAGTTATGCGGTACGCCTGAAAAAATGATCGATATTACTGTGGCACTTGACAAGCTGGATAAGATAGGCTGGGATGGTGTAACAAAAGAATTGAGAGAGAGAGGTATTGAAGATGCTGGCATCGATCAGATTAGCAAGGTCATTAGCATAACTGGTGATAATCAGGCTAAACTGGAACAACTAACAGCGCTGATGACAAATACGCCGATAGGCTTACAAGGTATAAAAGAACTAAGTATTTCCTTGAGCTATTATTCAGGTCTTGCAGACGCAGGCTGGGGTGGTACCATAGAAGTAGACATCAGCCTTGCACGTGGACTTAACTATTACACAGGTGTTATTGTAGAAGTGGTTTGTGACAGTGATAAAGTAAAGATGGGGAGCATAGGTGGCGGTGGCCGTTATGACGATCTTACAGGTCTTTTTGGGTTGAAAGGGTTATCAGGTGTTGGTGTATCATTTGGTATAGACCGCATTTATGACGTGTTAGAGCAGCTGGATGCATTCCCTGCGCAGCTGGCATCTGGTGCCAAAGTTATGTTGGTCAACTTTGGAGGGGACAATGAGCGCTATGCAATTAGTGTATTGAAACAGCTGAGAGATGCTGGTGTAGCTGCTGAGTTATACCCTGACGCAGCCAAGTTTGATAAACAAATGAAGTACGCAAATAAACGCGCAATGGCATATGTAATATTGCCGGGTGATGAGGAAAGAGAAAAGCATTTGGTGAGTCTTAAGAACTTTGCAACAGGAGCGCAGCAAATGATAACGCTAGAGGAATGCGTAAAGCTATTAAAGTAGTACATGAATTATAGATCAGATTGAACAGCAAGAGCCGCTCTTGCTGTTTTTTTTTACTGTTATGTGTATTGGTATATTATATATAGGCTAACTTCTTTAATGTGTATAATAATTTAATGTTATTTGGTAGTATACACTGTAATAATATATAGTTATTTAATTGGTTTTGATAGATTAATAATTGATATTTGCATGAAATGTGATCAATGTATAAATATCTCTCACTTACTATTCTTATCGTTTTTGTTATTGGTACAGCACATGGCGAAAGAAAGCGAAATGATGTCATCGTTGATTCCTTAAAATCATCATTTGCTGGTCATTCCTCTGATACCAGTGGAGTTAAAATACTGAAGAAAATATCTGAAGTATATAATCAGACAAGTACCGATTCAGCCTTGGTATATGGTTTCCGGTCATTGTCACTTGCAAAGAAATTAAATTGGGAAAAAGGAATAGCCTCGGCACATATGGGGCTTGGCGTTAGCTATGAGCTACATTCCGATTTTCCCAGTTCGCTGGATCATTACATGCAGGCACTGAAGATAAATGAGCGGATCGGTAACAAAAGAGGGGTAGCAGCTGGTAATTGGGGCATTGGTAATATATTCAGAGCCCAAAAGCAGTATGAAAAGGCAATATTATACACCCGGAATGCCCTGGTCTATTATGAAGGCATACAAGATAAAGTATCTGAATCTTCATTGCTCTTAAATCTGGGAAATACTTATAATTTGCTGGATAAACTTGATAGTGCTATTAATACCTATTCCAGAACACTAATATTAAAACAAGAGTTGAATGATATAGAGGGTGTATCAAGGGTTTTAATGAATATAGGTAGCGTGTACCTTAAGCAAAATAACTACAACCAGTGTATTGCCTATTATTTCAAATCGCTTAGGATGATCGAATCCACCGGTGAAGAATATGATTATGGAAGTATTCTTGGGAACATAGGGCAGTGCTATCTTGTAATAGCGAAGGATAGCAATGTTATTAAGCCTGATAGTCTGATAAGTGCGGACAAGAAGACCAACCTGCTTACTGCTGTAAAATATCTTGACAGTGCTTTAAATATCAGCAAAAGGCTGGGAGAGGTAAATGATGCCCGTATCACGTCTCTTGATCTATCGGAAGCTCTGGAACTTCTTGGGGAATACAGGGAGGCACTATCAAAGTATAAAGAGCATGTAGCCTATAAAGATTCCATATTTTCGGGTGCAAATCTGGACAAAATTGCTGACCTTGAGATGAAGCGGGCAAAGGAATTAAAGGACAAAGATATACAGATCGCGAAATTGCGTACGGAGGTATATGCAATATGCATAGCCATTCTTGTAGTAGCAATGATCTATATAGGGTATAGGCTATACAGGCAAAACAGATCAAATAAGCAATTGGCAAAAGATAGGGCAGGGCATCTGAAGAGAATAGCTTCTCAAAGTAAAATACTGGAACATATTGCCTACATACAATCTCACGATCTTAGGGGAAATGTGGCTACAATTCTGGGGTTAGCGAAGCTGTTCAATTTCGATGATGCCTCAGATCCGTTCAACAAAGAGGTCATACACAATATTGATATGGTGGCTACTAAAATGGATGG
>CANBQQ010000031.1 GCA_947371715.1 Flavipsychrobacter stenotrophus | reverse complement strand
TAGCGTTTGTGCTGCAGCATCTATTACGCTCACTAACACTGTAACAGGTGGTACTTGGAGTAGTGCTGATGCTAATGTTACTGTTGATGCAGTAACCGGTGCAGTAACCGGTGTTAGCGCAGGTACAGCAACAATAACTTATACAGCTGCAACATTCAGCTGCGGTAGTGCTACAGCTACTCACGCAGTAACTGTAAATGCTCTGCCTGATGCAGGTTCAATAAGTGGTCTGGACAGCGTTTGTGCTGTAGCTTCTATAACACTCACAAACACTGTAACCGGTGGTACATGGAGTAGTGCTGATGCTAATGTTACTATTGATGCTGTAACAGGTGCAGTAACCGGTGTTACCGCAGGCACAGCAACAATAACTTACACTGCAACAACATTCAGTTGCGGTAGTGCTACAGCTACTCATACAGTAACAGTGAACGCATTGCCTGTAGTTCCGGCAATTACCGGTATCACTGCTGTTTGTGAAGGCGTATCAACTACACTAAGCAATACTACAACAGGTGGTGTATGGAGCAGCACTAATACTTCGGTAGCCAGTGTGAATGCTTCAGGTGTTGTTACGGCAGGTGTGGCGGGTTCTGCTACTATCCTGTATACAGTAACCAGCATTTCAGGTTGCACTACTATACAGGGTACAACATTTACTGTTAATCCGCTTCCTGTATTGTCCCCGATCACAGGTGCTATAGCAGTTGCGTCTTTGTCTAGTATTACACTCACAGACACTACTGTTGGTGGTGTGTGGACAAGCAGTGATCCTACACGTGCTGTCATTAATGCTACAACAGGTGTTGTGACCGGTGTCGCCATCGGTACCACTACCATCACTTACACTAAGACAAGTGGCTTCGGTTGTACTTCTTTCGTTACTTACAACCTGATAGTAGCTGGTTCACTTACTTCAACAACAATTTTGCCATTTGGTTCTGCAACGCTTTGTCATGGCAACGATGTGAATCTTGTTACAGTAACAGCAGGCGGTGTAACTGATCAGACTTTCCAATGGTACATTGACGGCATTGCAATACCTGGTGCTACCAACCAGAGTTATATCACTGATACGTTCGGATTCTTCAATGTGGTAATAACCAACCTTGCAGGCAGCCATACAGTAACAGGTGTTACAGTGGTATTGCCGCCTATGCCGGTTATTCACCTTACGGGTGTCAACACTCTGTACACGGGTTCATTTGCTACTTATCAGTGGTACCTGAACGGTGTGGCTATTACAGGTGCTAACACAAGTATCTATAACGAAACTGCACCGGGTGCATACACAGTTGTAGTATCTGATGGCAATGGTTGTACCGATACTGCTGATGCTTACTATATATGGCCGGCGGGTGTACAGAATGTAGGTGGCAGCGGTATCAGTGTTAAGTTGTTCCCTAACCCTGCAACTTCAGTTATCTACATACAATCATCTGTAAAGGTGAATGTAGCTGTATTGACTGCTGATGGTAAGAAGGTAATGGAAAGCAATGATGCTACTTCAATTGATATCAACAACCTGGCAAATGGTATGTATATGATCATGGTTTACGACCAGGATAATATGCTGCTGAAGGTGGATAGAATAATGAAGGTTGACTAAGCAAGGTAACTATCAATAGGAATAGAAATAAGGCTGGCTCAGTTTTTGAGCCAGCCTTATTTTATAAATTTGCACTCAAAAAATGCCCATTTTGGGGAACGGTTCATATGAAAGGTTGGAAAACGATCGCGCTACTTGTTGTATCTAATATCTTCATGACATTTGCCTGGTATGGTCACCTCAAGTTCAAGCAATACGAATGGGGCAAGAACCTCGGATTATTCTCTATAATCCTTATCAGTTGGGGGATGGCTTTCTTTGAATACGTGTTTCAGGTGCCGGCCAATGAAGGTGGATTTAAGGATAACGGTGGCTCATTTAACCTGGTTGAATTAAAGACCATTCAAGAGGCTATTACGCTAATGGTCTTTATGATATTTACCCTCGTTTTTTTTAAAGAGCAGAAACTACAGTGGAATCATTTGCTGGGTTTTGGTTTGATAGTTGCCGCTGTCTATGTGATCTTTAAGAAATGGTAGGTGAAAAAGTGAAAATTTAAAACTAAAAAGTGAAAAGCCACACAGCATAGCTATGTGGCTTTTTATCTCCGATATAGATTTGACAACTTTTTTAAAAGTTGTCAAATCTTAACTATTCTTCGTTTTCTTCTTCTTCGGTATTTTCTACTTCCTCTGCTTTCATTCTTTGTCTCAGTGGCAGATCTCCCTCAGCGCGTAATTCCAGCAACGCTACATTTTCGATATGATGTGTATGCGGGAACATATCTACCGGTTGCAGGCGGGTAATGCGGTAAGCACTGTCAAGTAGTTGCAGGTCGCGTGCCTGGGTGGCAGGGTTGCAACTTACATATACTACCTTAGGCGCACGCATCTTTAATATCTGCTGCACCAGCTTCTCATGCATACCTGCACGTGGCGGATCGGTGATGATGACATCCGGTTTGCCATGTTCAGCAAAGAACGCATCGGTGCAGATATCTGATACATCACCGGCAAAGAATTGGCAATGCTCCAATCCGTTGAGCGCCGCATTTTCGTAGGCATCCTTTACTGCATCAGCTACGGCTTCTATGCCTATCACTTTCTTAGCACCCTTAGAACAGAATATACCTATACTGCCCGTTCCGCAATAGAGGTCATACAATACTTCATTGCCGGTCAGCCCCGCAAATTCGCGGGTAATACGGTACAATGCTTCGGCCTGGTAAGTGTTGGTCTGGAAGAATGATTTGGGCGAGATCTTGAACCTGAAATCTTCCAGTTTTTCTTCTATCCATGGTTTGCCACTGTAGCATACCACGTCCTGATCATAGATGGTATCATTCATCTTGCCATTGATAGTGTAATGTAGCGATGTAATACCCGGTATATTGGCAAGCATATGGTCAAGTATAGCTATGCGCTGTTCCTTGTCTTCATTATTTATGACCAGGTTTACCAATACTTCATTGGTAGTGGTCACGCGGATGATCACATTTCTCAGCCAGCCTTTATGGCCTTTTATATCATAATAAGAAAGGTTGTTGGCTTTACTGTAGTTGCGCAGCACATTCAGCAGAATGTTTGTTGGCTCATGCTGCAGGTAGCAGGTATGTACCTCTACTACCTTATCGAACAATCCCGGCGCATGAAAACCCAATGCCGGTTCCGGTGCAAATTCTTCAGTTCTTTCACCTATCTCTTCAAATGTGCGGTAGCGCTTCGATGAGAAGGTAAACTCCAGTTTATTACGGTAGTAGCGTTCATGAGGACTACCCACGATAGATTGTATCTCCGGTAACTCTACTTGCCCTATGCGCTTCAACTGGTCTTCTACCTGCTGTTGTTTATATTTAAGTTGCTGGCTATATGGAAGCATCTGCCACTTACAACCACCGCATACACCAAAGTGCTGACAAAAGGGCTCTACACGTAGCTCAGATGGTTTTACCAACTTGGTCATACGCCCCTGAGCCCAGCTTTTCTTGTCTTTGGTAACAATAGCGTTGATCACATCTCCGGGTACCACGTTTTCTACAAATAGCACCTTCCCGTCATCAAGGTGTGCTATACTTTTTCCTTCAGCCGCATATGCGTCGATGGTTATATTCTCTAATGGCGGTGTTCTTTTCTTATTGCGAGACAAATGCTTGTTTATTTATTTTGAGATGCGAAATTAGTTTAATTATTTCTTCTTCGGGCTGCTTCCCATGTGGAATACCATTTCACTGCCGTTCATTATATCGTCATGATTAAGAAAATGGTCGGTTACTTCTTTGCCATTAACGGTTACCTTCTGCACATACACGTTTTTGTCGCTTTGGTTCTTTGTCTTTATGGTGAATGTTTTGCCATTTTCAAGGTGAAGTGTAGCTTCATTAATGGCGGGGCTGCCCAATGAATATTTTACAGATCCCGGCGCTACCGGGTAAAAGCCCATTGCGGATAGAATATACCATGCGCTCATTTGTCCGCAGTCGTCATTGCCGCTAAGGCCCGATGGAGTAGGGTGGTACATGCGTTTCAGTATCATGCGCACACGTTCCTGAGTTTTCCATGGTTGGTCTGTCCAGTTGTAGAGGTAAGCAACATGGTGGCTTGGTTCATTGCCATGCACATAGTTACCTATTATGCCATCCCGTGTTATGTCTTCTGTAGCTGCGAAATATTTATCCGGAAGCTCAACGTTGAACAATGAGTCAAGGTGCGGTACGAAGCGCTTATTGCCGCCCATCATTCTTATCATGTCGGTGGGTGCGTGAGGGACATACAGGCTGTAGTTCCAGGCGTTGCCTTCTATAAATCCAGCCTCGTCTGTGTTGAGTACGTCAAACTCTTTTTTGAATGTGCCATCGCTCATGCGTGGACGCATGTAGCCAGTGGTGGAATCATAAACATGCCTGTAGTTCTGCGCCCTGGCTATAAACTCAAGGTATATATCGTTTCGATCCAGTTTTTTAGCCATCTGCGCTATACACCAGTCGTCATACGCATATTCTAGTGTCTTGGATACTGACGAACCATTTTTGTCTTCAGGCACATAACCCATGTCCATATAGTAGCCCAGTCCGTCATAGCTGCGGTGTCGCGCGGTTGTTACACAGGCGTCCAATGCCCTTTTCCCATTCATGTCGGCATTGCCTTTTACAATAGCATCTGCAATTACCGATACGCTGTGGTAGCCGATCATGCACCAGTTCTCATTAGCCGAATTGCTCCATACCGGTAACATTTTGTGCGCACTCTCGTCGTAATGGGCTTCCATCGACTGTATCATATCGCCATTACGTTTGGGCTGTATGATGTTGAAGAATGGATGTAAGGCCCTGTAGGTGTCCCACAATGAAAATGTGGTATAGTTGGTCCAACCCTTGGCTTTATAGTCCTGCTGATCCAGTCCTCTGAATGATCCGTCTGCATCCATATATATTGTTGGATTGATAAAAGTATGGTACATGGCAGTGTAGAAGTTTTCCATAGTTTCCAGTGGTGCCTTTATTTCTATCTTTTCCAGTTCTTTTTCCCACAGTCTTTGTCCGTCTCTTTTTACCTCATTAAATATCCAGCCCGGTGCTTCTTTATGCAGGTTGTCGAGTGCATTGGCCGTGCTTACTGGCGATAGGGCAAATTTGATCTTTATGCGCTCATCCTCTTTGGTAGAGAAGTTGAAGTAGGCCCTTATCTGCCTTCCTGCTATTTCGGGGAAATTTTCATCCTGCTTAAATTTTCGCCAGAAGCCACCATATACCTCTTTCTTAGAGTTGTTCTGATAGCCATAGCTGGTAAACGGTTTCGAGAGCACCATTGCAAAATAGAGGGTTCTTGTTCTTGCCCATCCTGTTGTCTGCCGGTATCCGGTTATTAATGTGTCGTTCACTACCTGCAAGTATGTCCAAACATTTTTGTCGGGATAATTGTAGATACCGTACATCAGGTCAAGGATAATATGCGCACTATCACTTTTGGCGAATGTATATTGGTGGAAGCCCACACGGGTGGTAGTAGTCAACTCTGCCAGTATATTGTGGTCTTCCAGTTTCACTTTATAGTAGTTAGGCTGTGCCACTTCGGTATTGTGCGAAAAGCGGGCTCTGTATCCGCTTTCAGGCTTGTCGGCAGTGCCGGGATTTAATTGCAGCTTACCTGTGGTGGGCATAATCAGGAAATCACCGAGATCTGAGTGGCCTGTTCCGCTGAAGTGGGTATGCGTGAAACCCACGATTGTCTTATCGCCATATTGATATCCTGCACAGTATTTATAGACATCCTTATTGTACTTGCCATTCAGCTCATAGCTCTGCGTATCTGTCTCAGGGCTTAGTTGCACCATGCCAAATGGCACTGTAGCACCCGGGTAGGTGTGTCCCATCCTGTCTGTTCCCGTCATTGGGCGCACATATTGAATGAGATTCTTGTCTTGGGCTAGTGCCGGCCATGCAAACAAGGAGAGGCAAACCAACGGTAACAGTTTACGTGTGAGGAGCAGCATGGTTTAAATTTAGTTGTAATTCTCGTAAATCAGCAATATTGTGCACGGGAAGCATTAACACTAATTAACCCTATTGTCATACTATTATCAATATCTATGGGGTTATTGTTATAAAAACGACAATACGTGACTTGGATCATACCCTCGTAATAAGGCAAGTGGGCAAACAGTGTTATATTTGCACCGCAAAAGAGATAATATCTCGTTTGATATTTTATTTTTAATTATTGTAATGGAAATATTAGAAAGTAATTTTAGACCAAATGTTCCGATCATAGAGGCTGATAGCATTGTTATCCGCTTTTCGGGAGATTCGGGCGATGGCATGCAGCTTACAGGTAACCAGTTTACCGATACAGCGGCTTATTTAGGTAATGATCTGAGTACTTTTCCTGAATTTCCGGCCGAGATACGTGCTCCTATAGGTACTACAGCGGGTGTTTCAGGCTTTCAGGTGCACTTTGGCAGTAAGGAGATATTTACACCCGGTGACGAATATGATGTACTGGTTGCAATGAATGCCGCTGCGCTTAAAGTGGACCTGCCCAGGTTGAAAAAGGGTGGTATCATTATTACTAACACTGCCGGTTTCGATAAGAAGAATCTGAATCTCGCCGGTTTCGCTGAGGGTGTCAATCCATTAGAAAATGGTTCACTTGACGGCTATACTGTTCATAAGATAGATGTTACCCGTTTTACCAAGGAATGCCTTTCAGGTACTTCTTTAGGTATGAAGGATATAGAGCGTTGTAAGAACATGTTCGTTTTAGGCCTCCTTTTCTGGATGTTCGACGAGCCAATGGAATACACCATTACCTTCATCAATGAGAAATTTGCGAAAAAGCCTGAACTGGCTGAAGCAAATATCAAGACATTGAAAGCCGGCTGGAATTTTGGGGACCATACCGAACTATTTACTACCCGCTTTAAAGTAGCTGCGGCTAAATTGCCAAAGGGTGTTTACCGCAATATCTCGGGTAACCAGGCTACAGCTATTGGCTTAGTGGCTGCTTCTGAACTTTCAGGCTTGTCTATGTTCTTAGGGTCATATCCTATTACGCCTGCTTCCGACATTTTACACGAATTATCTAAATACAAGACCAATAACGTAAAAACCTTTCAGGCAGAAGATGAGATTGCAGCTGTATGTGCTGCTATCGGTGCATCTTATGCCGGTGGATTGGGTGTTACTACAACCTCTGGTCCGGGTATGTCACTAAAGACAGAAGCCATCGGTATGGCAACCATGCTGGAGATTCCGTTGCTGATAGTAAACGTACAACGCGGCGGGCCATCAACCGGATTGCCTACCAAGACCGAGCAGAGTGACCTGATGATGGCCATGTATGGCCGTCATGGGGAAGCTCCATTGCCGGTTATTGCGGCATCGTCTCCTGCTGATTGTTTCAATACCATCCTTGAGGCAAGCCGTATAGCTATTGAGTATATGACACCGGTTATCTGCCTTACAGACGGTTACATAGCTAATGGTACTGAGCCATGGCGTTTCCCGGCTGCTGCAGATCTGGCTCCGATAAAGGTGAATTTCACTACTGAAGCTAATGGTCCTGACGGTAAGTTCCTGCCTTATAAGAGAGATGACAGAGGTGTTCGCCCTTGGGTAAAGCCTGGTACAAAAGGCCTCATGCATCGCATAGGTGGACTGGAAAAACAAAATGAAACGGGCAATGTAGCATATGATGCACCTAATCATGAGTTGATGACCCGCCTGCGTGCTGCAAAGATCGAAAAGATAGCAGATACAATACCATTGATCAAACCGGATAGCGGTAATGAAACCGGCAAACTGGTTGTATTGGGCTGGGGGTCTACAAGTGGTGCCATAAAAACTGTAGTGCGTGAATTGATAGATGAAGGTCACGACGTGGCGCATGTACACCTGCACCATATTAACCCATTCCCTAAGAACCTGGGCGAACTGTTGAAAGGTTATGACAAGATATTGATACCGGAGATGAACAGTGGACAGCTGATCAACCTCATAAGGGCTAAGTATCTTTTACCTGCTGTAGGTTACTCTAAAATGCAGGGCCTGCCGTTCACTACGGTAGAATTGAAAAATAAAATTCTCGAAATAATTAAATAATTCAACATGTCGATTGTGACAGAACAGGACGCGGCACCAAAGCTAACAGCAAAAGATTTTGCTTCCAATCAAGAAGTAAAGTGGTGCCCCGGTTGTGGTGATTACTCAATATTAAAGCAGGTTCAGACAGTATTTCCAGATTTTGGCGTGCCAAAAGAGGATATAGTGTTTATATCAGGTATAGGTTGTGCAGCACGGTTTACTTACTATATGGATACCTATGGTATGCATAGTATACATGGCCGCGCAGCAGCCATAGCGTCCGGCGTAAAGGCTCAGAACCCTGATCTGAGTGTTTGGGTAGTATCGGGCGATGGTGATGCATTGTCGATTGGTGGCAATCACTTCATCCACCTGATGCGTAAGAACTTTAACGTAAACTACCTGGTGTTCAATAACCAGATATACGGGTTAACAAAGGGGCAATATTCGCCAACATCAGAAAAAGGAAAGGTGGCTAAGTCTACTCCTTTTGGCTCAATAGAAGAACCGTTCAATCCTTCAGAACTGGCGCTGGGTGCTAAAAGCACTTTTGTTGCCCGCTCATTGGATCGCGATCCTAAGCATATGCAGATGGTGTTGAAACGTGCCCATGAGCATGTGGGTACTTCATTTGTAGAGATCTACCAGAACTGTCCTGTTTTTAACGATGGCGCTTTCTTCGCATTCTCTGAAAAAGACACTAAGAAGGAACAAGCCATATTTGTAGAGCATGGCAAACCACTCATCTTTGGTAACGGAGAGGAAAAAGGTATCAGGTTCGACGGCCTTACCCCGGTTATAGTGGATATGAACACCAGCGGTTATTCTGTTAACGATCTGTGGATACATGATGAGGCCGATAAGACAAAGGCGAACATATTGGCACGCTTCTTCGATAGTACCTTTAATGGTGAATATTTTCCACGCCCGTTTGGGGTGTTCTACCAGGAAGACCGCTCTACTTACGAGATCTCTATGAAAGAACAGATAGAAGAACTCATAGAAAGAAAGGGGCGCCCATCTCTGGATGCAATTCTTTCAGGTAATAAAACCTGGACAATTCTATAAGGTAATATATTTCAATAGCTTATGCAATCCCCGGCCATTTAAGGCTGGGGATTTTTACTTGCTGTGAACCAACTACTTACATCTTGAGCGGTGGGCATGCCTTGTAACATGTCGGACTAGAAGTCAATTATATCTTACTTTTGTGCTATTGGTTTCCTGTTTATATACATTGTTCTGGCACAGTTTTTATAAAGTTCCACTACTTGTAAACACACATTTGTTTAATAAAAGCTAATAAATGATGTGTGATCTTTTAAGGAAGTTAAAAAAATGATTATGAAGAGAAAAATTACGCGATTCAGACAAAGCGTTTTCGGGATTGGGCCACTAATACTGGTGTTTCTATTGATGTGCGGAAGCCAGTCTGTATTGGCCGCCGTGCCCCCTGTTATAAACAACGTAACTCCGTTGACGGGCATTCCTGTTTCAGGAGTTATTACAATAACCGGCTCCGGCTTTAACGACACTGCGTCACGCAATGTTGTTCTTTTTGGCGGCATACCTGCCCCGGTTACAGCGGCCACGCCGGTGTCACTTACAGTTACAGTGCCTATAGGTGCTGTGTACGCTAATGTGTCGGTAATGAATATGACAACGAGACTCACCGGTTATTCGGCCGATTTCTTTTTGCCCATATTCAACGCTGCACCTTACATTCCGTTCTCGCACGGATTCAGGCCAAAGGTAAACTTACCGATCGTTCACCATTCAGGTACTAATGCACTTACTTATCATGCTGTAACAGGCGATATAGATGGTGATGGTAAAGTAGATCTGGTTGTAGGTTCTTATGATTCTGCATTCGGAGAAACGTTTTATAGTGCTGTTGAAATTTACCGCAATATTGGTACTGACGGAGTGGTAGCATACGCCCCGCCTGTAGCGTGTACTGCATCTTATGGTATACACAATGTAAAGCTTGCCGACCTCGATGGTGATGGTAAGCTCGACATAATTGTGTCAAGTAGTGGATCAGGACGCGTATCGTGCATAAGGAATAAGAGTGTGCCGGGTATTATTACAATGGCGCCAAACCTGAATGTAAGATTAACTACAGGTGCATTTGAAACCGTAGTTGCAGATTTTGACGGTGACGGAAAGCTGGATATCGCAGCTGCCGAATACCAGAGAGATAGTATTATGATCTATCAAAATATCATTTCTACTATTCCAACTAATGCCTTTACAAGTGCAGGAACATTCAAGCCATATTATGTAGCATTTAGAACCGGCAATGGTCCGGTTAGCCTTGTTGCTACAGATATTGATGGAGATGGTAAGACAGACCTTGTAGTTAGCAATAACTCTTCTAACGACATCTCATTATTAAAGAACAATTCAGTTGTCGATTCATTTATGTTTCAGACAGCTGTAAATATTGCTGCAGGCGACGGACCACAGCAGATAATAGGTGCTAATGTAAATAATGACGGCAAGCCTGATCTTATAATAAGCAGCTATAATACCAGCTCATTACTTATTTTCCGCAACCAGGCTTCTGCAGGTGCATTCAGCCTGTCTACACTTGCTGCACCGGTTAATTATGATCTGGGTAATGGTGCCAACGGAATTGCCGTAGGCGACCTTGATGCGGATGGTAAGATGGATATTGTTGTTTCAAAATACCTTGCAGATTCATTTACTGTATTGAAAAATACTTCGATCGGTACTATAATTGATGGTTCATCTTTTACTATTGACAGCACATACTTCATTGGTTTCGGTCATGGTCCATTAGGCATTACGATCGCCGATCTGGATGGCGATACAAAAGCTGATATTATTACAGCCAACAATAGTAATAGTACTGTTTCAATTTTCGAATCCTTCGAACTGCCTTCAGCAGGTGCAATTGCAGGTCCTGATACCGTTTGTGCAGGATCTAATGCTACTTACACCAGCACACACGGTGTTGGTGCAGTAGGCTATTGGAGCGTTACAAACGGTTATGCAACAATTGTTGGCGGCTCGGGCGCGGCAGATACATCTGCTACGCTTACCGGAGTAAGTGCCGGCGTTGATACTATTGTTTATAAGGTAGTGTACCTTTCAGATACCAATACTTTTACTAAAGTAGTAACGATCAATCCATTGCCTTCAGCCGGTGGTATTACAGGTCCTACACAGGTTTGCCAATTGTCAATGATTGATTTGAATAATCCTACAGCAGGAGTTGGTTATTTTACAAGCACCGACACTTCTATTGCTTCTGTTGATTCAACTACAGGTTTGGTTACAGGCCGCATGCCTGGTAGCGTTACAATAACGTATACTGCTACTTCATTCAGCTGTGGTACTACTACTGCCACTCACCCTATTACCGTATTAGGTTTGCCTGATGCTGGTACAATAAGTGGCCCGGGTGGTACATGTGTTGGATCTTCTATAACATTGACAGCCTCTGTACCAGGTGGTACATGGGTAAATCAATATCCTGCTATCGCAACTGATGCTCCTGCAGGCGTTAACGACGTTGTTACAGGCCAGACAGTAGGCGCAGATACATTCATGTATGTTGTAACTACTGCTACCTGTGGTAGCGATACTGCCATACACTCTGTAGGTGTTATTGAAGCTAATCACTCATTACCGATCCAGGGTGATACCTCAATTTGTTTAGGTGGCACTAATACTTTGACCAATGCGGCTACAGGCGGTCTTTGGACAACAGGCAATCCAGCGGTTGCAGTAGTTGATCCGCTTACTGGTGCAGTTACAGGCGTGAGTGTAGGTACAACTAATATATCTTATGCTGTTACTTACGGCTGTGGTGTTATTGATACGTTCATTGCTGTTACAGTTAATCCTGGTCCGGTAGTTAACCCCATCACCGATAAGACAATGTGTAATGGTTCACCACTGGTTGTAACTTTCTCAAGTCCTACATCGGGTGTTACTTACTCATGGACCAACAGTGATCCTTCAATAGGATTGGCCGCGGGTGGTACAAGCAACCCAATAGTATTTATTGCTACCGATACTGCTGCTGCAGGCACTACCGGTGTTATCACCGTTAATGCTACGGCAAATGGTTGCACAGGTACTTCAACTAATTTCAATATCACAGTTAAGCCTACAGCAACGCTGACAAGCACAACAACTCCGCCGTCAGTATGCAGTGGCAGTACTTTCACTTATGTTTCAATTTCAGATCGTCCGGGTACTATCTTTACATGGCATCGTAATGCTGTAACAGGTATATCTAATCCTGCTGCAAGCGACTCTGGAAATATTTCTGAAGCACTGGTTAATACTACCACAGATTCTGTAAATGTGATCTACGTGGATACGCTTAATTACAATGGTTGCAAAACACACACTAACATATCTGTTTATGTAAAAGCAACTCCATTGCTTGCTTCTACAGCTCCATTGCCAATATGCGATAGTAGCCTGTTTACGTTTGTTCCTTCAAGTGCTACAGGTGGCGCAACGTTTAACTGGACCCGTGCAGCAGTAGCAGGTATCAGCAATCCTACAGCTAGTGATACAGGTGCCGTAATGGAGTGGTTGAATAATACTACAACTAATCCTATTTCAGTTACTTATTTATTCACTACTACCGCCAGTGGTTGCAGCGGCAGCCAGAATGTGGTTGTTATTGTAGAGCCAACGGCAGTATTATCAAGCCCGCTTAACGCAGGTACAATATGCGACAGTTCATTGTTCACTTACACACCAACCAGCGCTACTACAGGTGCTTCATTCAGCTGGACACGCGATGCCATTGCCGGTATAGCTAATCCTGCAGCGTCAGGTGTTGATACAGTAAATGAATACTTGTTCAATACAACAGATACAGCTATCGTGGTTACCTATAAGTATCGTGTTAATGTCTTTGGTTGCGCAGATACGCAGTTGGTTACAGTAACGGTTAATCCCCGTGCATACCTTACCAGCGATCTCACTCCTTTAGGTATTTGCAGCGACGACTTCTTTAATTACAATCCTACATCTAATATTACGGCTACAAGTGTTACATTCTCTTGGACGCGCGCTACAGTATTAGGTATCAGCAATCTGCCGGGTAGTGGTGTAGGTAATCCTAATGAAATGTTGTTCAATACTTCTGCAACTTTTGTTGATGTGCCTTACGTCTTTACTACTACTTACCTGGGTTGCTCATATGCACAGATAGTAACAGTAAGAGTGCAGCCAAAACCAATTTTGACAGGTCCTACGCACGATACGGTATGTAGCGGAACTCCATTCTCATACACACCTACGCCTCCGTTCACAGGTATTACTTATACCTGGACAAGAGCCGCGGTAACAGGTATTAACCCAGATACAGCAAGTGGTGGAGTTTCTATCAATGAAACATTGAATAACACTACGCTTACAAGGTTGGATGCGATCTACGTATACACGTTAACAGCTAATGGTTGTTCTTACACACAGAACTTTACTCTTACAGTTGATCCGCGTGTTACACCATCGCCTATCATCACTACGCATTCACCTGCCGATGTTTGTTTGAATACAATGTACCAGAATTTCGGAGCCGGTTTCTCGCCTGCTGATACAGATATCATCTATACGTGGTCGGCAAGGAATGCCTCTATATTCGCTCATGGTACAAGCTCACAATATGCGCTTGTTAACTTCATAACACCAGGTACAGCATATGTTGTGCTTTCTACAAATGTCTCTCAGATCAATTGTATCACTTCTGATACGTTTGTAGTGAATGTAAGTACAACGCCTGCTCCTCAGCCTGTAGTTTACTATCTGAATAAGCAGTTCGTTTGCTTACCAGCTGATATGGATACTTACCAGTGGGGTTATGATAACGAACAGTTAGATTCTACTATACTTACAGGTGAAACTAACCAGGATTATGTTAATCCGTCTCCTGAAGGTGGCAAGTACTATTGGGTAATTACAACAAAGGGTGATTGTTTCCAGAAGACTTATGCGAACACACCTACAGCAGTTGCCAATGTGAATATGGACAACATGTCTATGAAACTCTATCCTAATCCTGCTAGTGAAATGTTGACCGTAGAGGTAAATAATACACTGAACAGCGATGTGGAAGTACAGTTATTCAACATGGTTGGGCAGGTTGTTGGTACAGCAAAGGTGATGAATAATAAGGCTGTCTTCAGCGTTGGCAACTTTGCTTCAGGTTCTTACCTGGTAGCTTGTTACAGCAACGGTGTTAAGGTAGTTGCATCAAGATTCATTAAGAACTAATCTGAAATAATAAAAAGAGGAATAACGATAAAATAAGGTCTTCTGAATATAGCAGACTTTATTTTATCTACCTCCAAAAACAGAAACACTCACTTTTAAAATAAGAAGTATGAAAAAAATATTATTACTCATAATAGGCCTCCAGGCGTCATTATATGCCGGGGCACAAACAACAGGCTATAGTAGCCACGGAGACAGTCTTTTATCAAGGTGGGTTATAGATGTCAATGCAATAGCAGGAATCCTTATGCAGGATTATACCACTAAGAACACGCTCGCGAACTATCCAAACGCAGTTAACTCTAACTTGGGCCACATGAACTTTACAAATGGTGGTTCTGTAGGTGGTGATCTGCAGGTAGGTTACTTCTGGGGCAAGAAGCGCCATTTTGGTGTGGGAACGGGTATCAATTATATGTACCAGTTTGGCGATGCGGGTCTTAAAGACTTTCACGTAGAATACCAGGCAACAGATTATAACAACAACATCTATCGCCAGATTATATCAAGCAACTACAAGGTGTCTGACAACCTTAAGATCAATAACCTGAATATTCCTTTGGTCCTTAAGTACAAGAATAGGTTCTCTAAGCATTGGGGCTTTACCGCCGATGCGGGTGCAATGTTCAACCTGCAGATGGT
>CANBQQ010000030.1 GCA_947371715.1 Flavipsychrobacter stenotrophus | reverse complement strand
CACCGGCATTTGGTGTTCCGGCAAGAGAAATATTGTTGTGGTTTTCTTTTTCAGCAGGTTGCAGTGAATCCCATATCTTTTCTTTTAGGTCTTCAGGCGGAGTCATAGCACCAGCTGTAGCATAGTTAAGTAACGCCTCTTCAATGGCTGCCACTTCCTTAGCTAGTTCCGGATTTTCGGCGATATCAGCAAGTACCTGCGCTTCCTCCTGTGGAGTAAGTGCGCCAAGTACAAAGGCTTCTAAGTTGCCGGATTCTATGTATTCTTTCGTTGTCACCTTTTTTATATTGCTACCTCTATATTACATTAATTATTGAATTCATTTCTCAATTGCTGCATGGCGCTTCGCATTCGCGTTTTTACTGTGCCTAAGGGGATATTGAGTGTTTTTGATATTTCGTCGAGTGTAAATCCTTTAAAATAAGCCAAACTCACAATTACCTCATACTCCGGTCTCAGTTCAGCAACCATTTTCCGCAATCCTATAGTATCTGTCGACTGCTCGGTCTTCTGCCCCTTCGTTACATCATTTACGATGTCTTCACCCGTTTGGATTTTAGACTTCATGATCTCACCCTTCGATCGCAGTTTGTCAATTGCGGCGTTTCGGGCAATATTGATCATCCAGGTATATATTCTTCCTTTCTTACTATCGTACTGACCAATATTGTTCCAGATCTTCACAAAGGCTTCCTGCAACACATCGCTGGCAGTTTCCTCATCAAACACTACTTTATTAATGACACCAAACAATACAGCTGAATAGTTCTTATACAAATAGTTAAAAGCATCCCTGCTCTGCTGTTTGAGCAGCAGAATCAGTTCCTCTTCACTATATGTAACAGCTATTGGTGCCAATGATTAAAGTTAGTTATTCAAATATCCTGTTTATTTAGGAAAGATCATGCGGTAGTCAACCTTTACCTTACCGGAAGAAATATCGTCCAGTTTTTTCTTCATTAGTCTTTTCTTCAATCCTGAAATATAATCGATAAAGAGCTTGCCCTCTATGTGGTCGTATTCATGCTGGATTACCCTGGCGGTGATACCATGGAAATGCCCTTCATGCTCTACGAAATTCTCGTCGAGGTAACGAAGATGCACTTTTGCCTGCCTGTGAATATCTTCTCTTACGTGAGGAATGCTCAGGCAACCTTCGTTATAAGCCCAGGTATCTCCACTCTCCTCAATGATGTGTGCATTGATAAACACCTGCTTTACTGCCTTTTCATTAGGGTAGCGTTTGCGATCATCATCATCAAAATCCTCTACTACCTGCACGGTATCAATTACAAACAGGCGTATAGGCTTGTTTATCTGAGGGGCAGCAATGCCTACACCATTACTGTTATAAACAGTATCCCACATATCGGCGATCAACTTAGTAAGGCCCGGGTAGTCTGGCGTAATATCATCACAAACTTTCCGCAAAACCGGATGGCCAAAAGCCACAACAGGTAAAATCATGTACTCAACAATTGTTAGAACGTGCAAATTACGTCATTTTTATACTTTGGGTAGCAACTTGGCACAAAACTCTTTATATACGGAGATAGATGCCTTTTGTATTTCGTCGGTGAATGTTTTTTTAGAGAAGTTTGAATTATAACTTAATTTGCTCCAGATAGCAACCAATGCGTATACAAAAACTCTTCCTGATAGTCATCTTGTGGCTTGTGGCATCGTTAGCCAGGGCACAGGGTGCTTATGAGATACTGCAGCATGATACTGTAGTCGCAGCCGGTAGCAACCTCACATTTTGTATTGACTCCACCAAAGCCTACAGTAATTTTATCTTTTCGGCCCGAGATCCGAAATCAAACCGGTGGACGATCTGGGCTCGTAACAGCAGCTCGGGGAAATACGAGCCGGTGTTTACAGACGGCTATAACCGTATGAATGTAGTAGTATCGGCTGATAGGAAGGAAATGCTATACTTGAAGTACAGAACGCAAAGGGAAGGAGCAATGTATTACAGTACCCTTGATACCGCCTGGGTATGCAGGAATAACATAAAAGGCAACAATGAACAGATCGTTTTCATTGTACCGCAATTTAACAAGAACGCTGTGTATGACCTGGACTGGAGTAAAGACAAAAAACGTATTCTCTATTCATACGGCAATGACCAATACCCCAGCCTAACGAGAGACGGAGATGTGTTTGAGTACAACATAGATTCTAAATTCGCCACTAACCTTACTAACGACTGGCAACTATGGAGTAAGAACTGCAGGTATGCACCGGGCAGTTACGACTTTGCCTACTCTCATTTTGCCAATTTTTTTGACGCACTGCCTACTGATATATTTATACAAAGTTCGCTGGCGGGCAGGCAGGAAGTAACCAACTCTATACACCACGACAAAAACTACAAATACTGTACACTTACCGACTTTTACGGCGACTATGTGATCTATCGCCGTGGCCTTTACTTTGATAATAAACTATACCGGAAGATAAAGAACGAAGAAGAAGTCCTGTTCTCAACCCCGGGCTATGGTGGCATACAACTGAACAATGACCTGTTTGCTGCCACAGACTTTTACAATAACATATACCTGTTTACAGCTAAAGGAACGATTGGTACTATAAAGGTTTCGGGCATTAAGAGCTTTGCTAAAGATCACAGTTACAACTTTGCCCTAGACTGTAACACCCGCCTGAATTGGATGGGTAAGCAAAGCGTAAAAGTGAAATGGTCGACCGGAGATACCACCTATACTATACACGTTACCCCAAAACAAAATACAACCTATTATTGCACTGTTACTGCTAACGGATACGAATATACGGATAGTGTAAGGGTAAAGGCGGGCGGGCCCTCACCAGCAATAACCAGAAATTGCCTTACATTATCTACAGGTCAATACAAGACCTACCAATGGTTGCAAAACGGAAACGTCATACAGGGAGCTAGAGATTCTGTATATACTCCTGAAAGTGGAGGCACATTTGCTGTAACTGTAACAGACAAAAAAGATCGGCAGGCAACTTCTCCCGATTTTTTCATCAGTAATACCCAGGCCGACAGCATTAAAAATCTGAATAATCAGGTACAGATAAATGCAGACCCCTCTACCGCAACCTTGCTTATAAAAGCACCCTTTATCGTAAATATGGTAATAGTTGATGCAGCGGGAAAGATCGTTGACCGCGCCAATGAAATACACCAGATCAACATGAATAATTTACCCGATGGCGTTTACAACATTCTCCTATATAACAATAACTGCCTGCAATTGAAATCAAGAAAGGTGGTAAAAAAGGCAGATTAAACGAATACTACTAATCAATATTTATAAGTTACTGAAATACTTGATAGAAATAAATATTAGACAAAATATCACAGTATTTTTGTTTCAAAACTATAACTGAATTAATTTGTAGTATTAATTCTAAACAGGTCGCATTTAGAACAAAGTCGGCAATTGCCACGCTATTTAATCATTAATTTTGAATCAAATAATTGAAATGAAAAAAGTATTACTTATTCTTTTAGGATGTTTTTTGGCCACCGGAAGTGTGAAAGCGGCACCGGGAGATACAACATGGGTGCAAGCTAATAATGTACAACTCTCTTATTACAACAACTACGATACTTCTATAAGTTTCCCAACTTCTGGAACCAGCTACCGTAAGGTATTAATGATATTTACACTTGGTAAGTACTCTTGCCCGGGCTCTCCTACTTATTGCGGAGATTGGGATTATACAGTGCAGAACTTCTTAATGACGCCTACCGATACTTTTGAATTGGGCAGGTTGATCACACCCTACGCCAACTCAGGAGCACCACGTACTCCGCTTACCTGGAAGCAACGCTACTTTTATGATGTAACACCGTATGCATCTAAACTTACCGGGCCTGCTATTATGAGAATTCTGTTTTCAGGATATTCGGGCGGATTTACCGGCGACATTAAATTTGCATTTATTGAGGGTACACCTGAGCGTAATGTAACAGGAGTAAAGCGCCTGTGGTATGGTAGCTTCGGCTATGGTGGCACACCTGATATCAATACCCATTTCCCGGCAGTTACAGAAACAGCTCCTAACGGAACACAATCGGCTGAGTTGAAATTTACTGTTACCGGCCACGGATCTGACAATAGCGGTTGCAGCGAGTTTTGTACTAAAAACTACCGTGTAATGTTGAATGGCAGTGCAGCAGTTACTAAGACCATATGGAGAGACAATTGCGGCAGTAACGAGCTGTTCCCGCAGTCTGGCACATGGGTATATGACAGAGGCAACTGGTGTCCCGGTGCTATTGTTTATTCACACCACAATGTGTTGCCGGGCATAACTGCGGGCAGCACATTCAACACAAGCCTTGACTTTGACGCCTACACTGCTGCGGGTGGCTCACCAAGCTATACTACAGAAGCGCATATGATCTATTATGGCCCTATGAACAGAACAGTTGATGCATCGCTGGAAGATATCATCTCACCATCAAACAACGAGAACTACTTCCGCGAGAACACCATTTGTGGTAAGCCAACTATACATGTGCGCAACAGCGGTTCGGCTGCCATCACTACCATGACCATCACCTACGGACTAGCCGGCGGAACAATGCAATCTTACGACTGGACTGGTTCTATAGCATCTATGGACGAAGCTGATGTGACCTTGCCGGAAATGTATTTACTTAATGATGAGGCCGGCGTAACAGGTACACGTACCTTCAGCGCATCAATAACAAGTGTAAACGGAGTTGCTGACGAAGACGCTACCAATAACACCATGACCAGCCAGTACGTAAATGCATCTTTATGGCCATTGACCATAAGAGTAGCATTAGCAACTAACAATGAAGCAACATCCGGCACTGCGAGCGAAACCAGCTGGAAGATCTACGACATGAGTAATAATGTGGTAGCACAGCGTACCAATGCAACGATATCTACTATCTACAATGATACGGTTACTCTTTCATCAGGCTGCTACAGACTTGAATTGACAGATGCAGGTTGCAACGGTTTACATTGGTGGGCTAACCCATCTGGCGTTACAGCGGGTACATTCCTCATCAAAAAACTTACAGGAACTGTAATACCTATGGCAGGCTACACTACCGGCGGAACATACGCACATGATTTTGGCTGCGGATTCACCAAGTATTTTTATGCTACACCATGGGCTGCTGGCGTAAATGAACTAAGCACTAAGGCAATGGCTATAGATGCTTACCCTAATCCTGCACAGGACCAGTTGAATATAGAGCTTGCCGGAATAGACCATGTAAGCGGAACATTGAGAATTCTGGATGTACTGGGCAGAGTTGTGATCACAGAAAATTGCTCAGAGACCAGCAAGCAGATCAATACATCTTCACTAGAAAATGGTGTATATACTGTTCAGTTCATAGACAACGCTGACGGCAGCAACAAACTGCAGACAAGAATTATCATTGCAAAATAAGAGAAGGAGAATGAGTGTTTAAGTGGACGGGCTGTAGGGATACAGCCCGTTTTTTGTGGTATACTTTGTGGATTCGCTCATTGGAGCGTGGCAAATAAGGTATATTTGCAGCGAATAACAGTCCAATTTTGATATAGTATATGAACCAACGGATAGAGAAGATCCTGGCCTTTCTGAAAGAAACACCTGATGATAATTTTTTAAATCACGCACTTGCACTGGAGTATGTGAAAGAAGGCAATGAAGCCGAAGCGCAGAAGTACTTTCAGAAGAACCTGGAACATAATGAGGGCTATGTAGCTACTTACTACCACCTTGGCAAACTGTTGGAGCGAATTGGTCAGCGTGATGAAGCAGTAAGCATCTATGAAAAAGGAATGATACAGGCCAAAGCAGCAAAAGACATGCATAGCTACAGCGAGTTGCAGAATGCACATGAGGACCTGGTGTATTAAGACTGCCTGCCGGTAGGCAGGTAAACAGGTAAAAAATTAAAACTTAAAAGTAAATAGTGTTTGACGTAGTATTCATTATGCAAGCACAGTAATTAATGTAATGGATCTATCAGTACAATTTTTGCATAACTGGACAATGAGGGGGGTTACTCAACCCGCAGAGCGTGTATTGCTTACTGTAAGCGGAGGTGTTGACTCTATGGTAATGGCTGAACTGTTTCTGAAGAACAACATTTTGTTTGGTGTAGCACATTGCAATTTCCAACTAAGGGGTGCAGAGGCTGATGGTGATGAACAGTTGGTGAAGGAATGGTGCTCATTAAATACTATCCCCTTTCACAACATTCGCTTTGAAACAAAGAAACACTCTGAAGAATGGAAAAAAGGCACACAGGAAACCGCACGCATACTGCGTTATGAATGGTTTGAACAACTAAGAAAGGAACACAAATACAGCAAGATTGCCACGGCCCACCATGGCAATGACAATGTAGAGACCCTGCTCATTAACCTGTTTAAAGGCACCGGCATGGCCGGCATACATGGCATACTGCCCGAGCAGAATAATATTATAAGGCCGCTACTTTTTACCAACAAAGCAGCAATACTGGCCTATGCCCAACAGAATGAGATACGCTTCAGGGAAGATGCTTCCAATGCCAGCGATGACTACCTCCGAAATGCTGTAAGGTTAAATATCCTTCCCGTAGTGCTGGAGAGTTTCCCCAATGCCATAGCGAGTGTAAACGAAAGTATAGAAAGGTTTGGAGAAGCAGAATTGCTATACAAAAAAGCCCTTGAAACAGAAAAGAAAAAGTTGATAGAACAGAGAGGGCAAGACCTCTACATTCCTATATTAAAGCTGCGCCACAAACAACCGCTGGCCACTATCGTCTATGAGTTGATCCATCCTTATGGATTCAATTCCGCACAGGTGCCGCATGTGTTGGGTTTACTGGACTCAGAAAGCGGTCACTATGTTAACTCGACCAGCCATAGGATCATTAAGAACCGCGACTTCCTGATCATCACTACGCTGCCCACTTCAACTACCGACATGATATTGGTAGAAGCAGCTCCATGCACTATTGATACAGGTAAGGACCATTTTTCATTTGCTATTGAAGACAAACCAAAACAGCTGGACAAAGATGCACACACGGCATTGATAGACCTAAATAAGGTGGAATTTCCGCTGATACTCCGCAAGTGGAAGATCGGCGACTACATGTACCCGCTGGGCATGAACATGAAAAAGAAAAAGGTAAGCAAGCTACTGATAGAAGCCAAGATGCCGATTCACGAAAAGGAACATGTGTGGGTACTGGAGTGCAACAAGCGCATAGTATGGCTTACAGGCATGCGCCTTGACGAACGATTTAAAGTGAAAGATGCTACAGAGCAGGTATTGGTGGTGGTGAAGAATCAAGTCAAAAGTTAAAACCTTCCAGCTAACACCTACACCTTACCCTAATTTTGTATTGCGTTTCTGGGGTTTCGTTAGCTATCAGTTGCCACGACCTTCAGGTCGTGGGTAAAATGAAAAAAAACTAAAAGGCTTTAGCCGAAATGCTACATCACATTGTATGCTCGCCAGGGGCAATTTCGGCTAAAGCCATACTTTAATACCTACGCAATCCACGACCTGAAGGTCGTGGCAACTGATATGTCATATGAAACATATCCCGAAATTCATGTACAGTGTAGCTGCCAACAGGCAAGGTCAAAATACCGGGTGCAGTATCTGGTACAGGAACATTTGTCCGTGCGTCGGATCTACGATCAAGGCAAATACAAAACCATATAATGCACCACCAAGGTGGGCATCATGACCTATATTGTCGTTTCCACGCTTAGACATATACAGCGAGTAAAGTGTATAAAGTACCCCATATATTATAGCTGGTATACCGATAGGAATAAAATACATGCTGATCTTGGACCATGGAAAGAAATAGATAACAAAGAAGAGAATCGACGATACTCCACCCGAAGCCCCAAGCGCGGCATAAGTACTATCATTCCGGTGTTTGATAACGCTAGGTACTGAAGACATAACAATACCCGACACGTATAGAATAAGGTAAATAAGCCCGCCGGCGCGACCATAAAAATCGCCCAGTATGCTTTCTTCAACTATTCTGCCAAAGAAGAACATGGTAATCATGTTAAAGATAAGGTGGTTCCAGTCGGCATGAATAAAGCCGGAAGTCAGTAACCTGTAATACTCTGACGGGCCGTTCATGATACGCGGATAGAGTATAAGCCTGCTGCGCAGATTAGCATCATTAAATGCAGCCAATGACACTAATACTGTTGTAACTATGATAATAAGCGTAAATACCACGATGGGGAGATTGTATTTGTCTACGAATGTGTTGTGTTTCAAAGATAAGCGAAAGTGGGTGTCGTAGAAGTGCGGTCCATCTCTTTATTGCAAATATTCTCATAAAATAAAATGCGCCTTACCAAACAGGCAAGGCGCACTAATAAATATTTAAACCCTGATCAGTAAATTACACCTTTTACTTTTCAGTTTTTAGTTTTAACTTTTAAAGAATTTCCTTCTTTACTTCTTCCAGTATGTCAAGTGTTTCTTCTTTGCTGTTACCTTCTGCATAGATACGCAATACAGGTTCTGTACCTGATGCGCGCAGCATCATCCAGCCGCCGTTATCCAGGTGGTATTTAACACCATCTATCGTTTCAATGCGGTTGAAAGTGTACTTGCCAAATTTAGCATAACCGTTGGCCTGCGCCTTTGCTATTATCGCTTCCTTCTTGCTGTTCTCTACATGCAGGTCGTTACGCTCGTAAACGAAGTGGCCAACTATTGCATAAACTTCTTCACAAAGTTCCTTCAATGTCTTGCCGGTCTCTGTCATGAATTCATACAAAACCAAACCATCATAGATACCATCACGCTCGGGGATATGACCCTTCACAGCGATACCACCACTCTCTTCACCACCTACCAGTACATCTTCATTCACCATAATTTCGCTGATGTACTTAAAGCCGATAGCCGTAACTTCTACTGGTATATTGTAATGTTCACACATCTTCTTTACTCTGTCTGTTACAGAGAAAGCGATAGCTACCTTACCGGTCATTTTCTTGTACTTGAACAGGTAGTGAATGAGCAACAAGATGATATTATGTGCATCTACAAACTTACCGTCTTCGTCATACAAACCAATACGATCAGCATCACCATCGGTAGCAAGACCTACTTTCAACTCAGGAGTTGAAGCGATAGCTTTTGCCATTTCCTGCAGGTTCTTATCCAATGGCTCAGGCGCCTGACCGTGGAAACCCGGGTTGTTGTCGCAATGGAACAATACAGCATTTGGCAACAGGCGCTTAATAACATTCTGGCCTGCACCAAACATAGCATCATAGGCCATTTTGAACGGAGATTTGTTCAACGCGTCAAAATCAAACTTGGTTTTGATGTAGTCAACATACATATCTTCCAGGTTGATGTATTCCAGCAAACCTTTCTCTTTGTAGTATTCTATTGATTCTGTAGGGATGGTCACTTCTTCAGGTATCAATGCTTCAACAGCAGCAATATCCTTAGGGCTTGACGGACCACCGTGTGCACCCTTTAGTTTATAACCATTGTAAGAAGGCGGATTGTGTGATGCTGTGATCACTACACCCTGCTGTGCATTCAGCTTCAATACACCCAAAGATATCATTGGTGTGCTGATAAAGCCTTTAGACAACAATACCTTTACACCATTGGCACACAACACTCTTGCGGCAGTCTCTGCAAACAATTCACCTGCAAAACGGCAATCGTGCCCTACAACGACTGTTGGTTTTTTATGGTCTTTCAGTAACCAGTCAGCCTGGCCCTTAGCTACCCTTGCAACATTGTAAACGGTGAAATCCTGCGCTATAATAGCCCTCCACCCGTCAGTACCAAATTTGATTTTATCAGTTACCATGTGTATGATTCGTTTCTAATGTGCGGCAAATTTATAAAACCTTTTGTTGTTACGGTCATAATGTGAATGAAATAATAAATTATCCTCTTTTGAACAGAAATACGAATGACCAAAGCAACATAATTAGTCTTGCCTAATTTTATTTCGTACATTTGCAACGCTATTATTAACGGTGCCGCTTATTGAAAGCCATACCGGGTAAATAGCCATCAAACAGTATTTTTTAATGACCGATCATATAAACGAAAAATCACTTCACGACGTACACGGATCAGTAGATCCTTCGAAATCGGGAAATAAGTGGAAGAAAATATTTGCATTCTTTGGGCCAGCCTATCTGGTGAGTGTAGGCTATATGGACCCCGGCAACTGGGCAACCGATATTGCCGGTGGCAGCCAGTTTGGTTACGGCTTGCTTTGGGTGTTGCTGATGAGTAACCTGATGGCGCTGCTACTACAATCCCTCAGCGCAAGGTTGGGTATTGTGCAAGGCCGAGACCTGGCGCAGTGCAGCCGAGACCTCTACCCTCCTTTTGTCAACTATGTACTCTACGGACTTGCCGAAATAGCCATTGCCGCATGCGACCTGGCAGAAGTACTGGGTATGGCTATAGGTCTTAATCTTTTGTTTGGACTACCCATGCTAGGCGGCGTGCTCATTACCCTGCTCGATACCTTCCTGCTGCTCTACCTGCAAAAACTGGGCATGCGCAAAATGGAGGCATTCATTATTGCACTGATAGCCATTATAGGCGGCTGTTTCCTTACAGAGATCTTCTTTGCCAAACCCGATCTGGGACAAGTATCTCTGGGACTGGTACCGCACATACCCAATAATGCAGCACTGTACATAGCTATTGGTATAATAGGCGCCACGGTAATGCCGCATAACCTATACCTACACTCAGCCCTCGTGCAGACCCGTAAGATCGGCACCGATGAAAAATCCATTAGGAAAGCCATCCGCTTTAATATATTGGACAGCGCCATAGCATTGAACATCGCTTTTTTTGTCAATGCAGCAATATTGATATTGGCAGGAACGGTATTCTACACCTCCGGTTTGCACAATGTTGCCTCCATTCAAGACGCACATAAACTGCTGGCACCACTGCTGGGCAGCAAGTGGGCCGCTATACTTTTTGCCGTTGCCCTGGTAGCAGCAGGACAAAGTTCTACAGTTACCGGAACTCTTGCTGGTCAGATAATTATGGAAGGTTACCTCCACCTTCGCTTAAATCCTATAGCACGCCGCCTTATAACACGTATGCTGGCCATAGTACCGGCCGTAATAGTGATACTTATAGCAGGAGACTCTAAGCTCGATGAGATGCTGGTATTCAGCCAGGTGCTGCTGAGCATGCAATTAGCTTTTGCGGTAATACCTCTTATTCACTTTGTAAGCGACAAGGCTAAGATGGGTGTGTTTACCATTAGCACAACAACTAAAGTAGTATCATGGCTAATAGCTGTTATCATTCTATCGCTCAATATAAAACTGGTTGCAGAAAATGTGCAGCAGTGGTTGGCCTATAGCAATAATATATGGTTGCAGGGTCTCATAATCGGCACAGTGACTTTCATCACAGTCGTATTATTAATAACCATTTTCTACCCGTTTGTATTGAAAAGAAAGGCAAGCCATAAGGATATTCACCAACATACCCCCGCCGACATAATGGCTGAAGTAGAGCAGGTCTCTTTCAACAAAGTAGCACTGGCACTCGATTTCAGTAATAAAGACGGAAAGGTATTGCAGTATGCAATGAAACTGGCAAAGGAAAACACTTCATTAGTATTGATACATGTGGTAGAAAGCGCATCGGCAATGGTAATGGGTAATAAGGCAGAAGACTCTGAGACACAGACCGACCAGGCAACTATGGACGAATATGTAGCCCTGTTGCAAGCAAAAGGATATAACGCCACAGGTGTACTCGGATTTAAAAACCGTATTACAGAAATAGCCCGAATAGTAAAAGACAACAATTGCGACCTGCTGGTAATAGGCAGCCATGGCCACAAAACAGCTAAAGATTGGCTGTTGGGCGAAACTATTAACTCTGTAAGACACAAAATAGATGTGCCGGTGTTTATAGCGCGGTAGATCTACGGCAACACTATCTTCTTTATCGGACTCTTATGTTCATTCACCGTTTTAAACGGTATGAACGACCATTCGGGGTTACGACACGGAGCTATCTCGCGCGGGAAAACGGGTGATATGCAGAGCCCCTTATCATTAATATACCATTCTGGGTTCACCCAGCGTTTTACAGAGTTATAGTCACAATCTTCTTTGTAAGCCATTTGTTTAGGGTGCAGCCCTTGTAGAAGTAGTATTAGTTGTGGTACATATACTTTTTCCCTGTAAGAGAGCCATTTCGCCGTTCCTGCTTCGGGCACTACAACATTGCTCAGGTGCAGCACATCCTCCAGCTCCAGCTCCTCACCCGTTTTCATATCAATATTTATAGGGTCTTCCCCCCCGTCGGCATGTGCTTCTCCCTTGCAGAAGTACTGGAAGGTAACGTACACACTCAGTATGTTTTCACTGATGTACAGGTTCTCTATAGTGTATTCATAAGAGGGTGCGCCTATGGTGGCAGCACAAGAACAATAGCTACAGGCATTCTCTATAAATTTGTTGATAAGTACATTATTCACCTTGTTGGTCAGTGTCTTTTCCAACCCTTCTACTATGAATAATAACTTCACAGAGGTACCCTTCAGGTGAAAATACTTGATCTTGAATTTCCCTTTGGTTGTAGGGTTAGCATCCCTGTCTATTGGTAACATGGATGACCTTACAAATTCATAAGGCTCATTTGCCCTGAATTCCTTCACCACAGGCAGGTCTGCAAACGGGTGCTTGACTATATTCAGATCTACCGGCGAGAGAAGCAAAGGTTGCTTCTTACCCTTATTATCTGCCCAGGTACCGGCCCATGTTTTGTCCGGGTTCTGTTTCAGTATAATACTTTCAGATGTGTCGAAATTCCTGCCCACCTTAAAACTGCGATGGGTCGAATACACTGCGATACCTCCACTTGTCTTTACACCTCTCAACGTAATATCTGTGCAGGTAGTGGAATAAAAGAAGGTAGCTTCCGCATTTCCACCGGCTACAACCAGGTCCATAACAATGGTAGACCTACCCAATGACCCCTTGAGCAAGTAATCTTGCGCTCTTACGGCATTGATCGTAAAAACGGCAACAAATAATAAGAATAGTTGTTTCATGATATTTAAGGTAATGTTATGGGCTTTTTAGGATTCTTGTGCTTTTTGAGTTCTTCGAAAGAGATGTATGACCAGTCTGGATTCCTGCAGGACACTGCTGCATGGGGAAATGATGGCGAAAGATATAACCCGTTTTCAGTGACGTAGAATTGCGCAACTTCCCATGGTTCTACTACGGAGTAGTCACACTCATTACTGGTTGCCAATTGTTTAGGATATAGTTTCTTCATCAATGCTAAAAGTTTTGGACCATATACCCCCTCCCTGTAAGAGCCCCAGTTTTCAGATTGTTCCGACGGCACAGGACCAGTCGCTAGACTGAGAATGTCTTCCAACACCAATTGTCTACCCGTTTTCAGATCAATAGTAACGGGGTCATTACCACCCTCGGGGTGAGCAGCCTGATTGCAATAAAACTCCACTGCTATATTGACACTTAATACATTATCCGAAAGAAATACATTATCAATAGTGTATTGATAGTCAGGAGTATCTGATCCTGTGCAACCGCAATAGTTCCATGCATTTTCAAGGAACTTGTTCAACAACAGGTCATTTACTTTTGTAGCAATCTGCTTATCCAGCCCACCAACGACCTCAAACATGTCTATAGCTGCGTTTTTCAAATGGTAATACCGCAGTATATATTTTCCGTTTTTTACGGTCGCCGTATCCTTTACAACCGGCAAATGCGCCAGCCTGATATAATTATATTCACTGCTTGTTTTGAGCTCCCTGGCTACTGGCAGCCGGTCATAGGGTGTAATGATGGTTTTTATATCAAGCGGTGCCAACACCACATCATACACTTTACCCTTCTTGCCTATCCATTTACCTGTCCAGCTTTTATTGGCATTTTCTGTTACCCGCCAGGTCTCGGTAGTATCTTCTGTGTTACCGTTATAATGGCTGGCATAGAGCACTACCCCATTGTCAGTACGTTCACCCTTCAGTACTATATCTATACAGGAAGAAGTATAAAAATAGGTCCCTTCTATTTGGTTGCCACTCATGAACAAGTCAAAAACCACAGGGTACTTCCCAATGTTGCCCTTCAACAGGTAATCATCGGCACGAACATTACTGAAGGCAAGCAAAAGGAGAAAAGAAAGGAAAGTAGTCTTCATAAAAGGTTGTTCAGGAAAATAGTGCCATTACGGCAATAGACTTCTTTTATTGGGGTTTCTGTATTTTTTTAAAGTATCGAAGGGTATCACCGACCACCCGGGATCCCAGCATGGCAGGTCGGCTCTTGGGAAGTACGGCATAATTATTAGCCCCTGCTCAGTTATTCGCCAATTTGCCTGGCGCCATGCGGCGGTATCTGAGTAATCACAGTAATCTTCATTGACCATTTTAGCAGGATACATTTGCTTCAATAGTGTAAATAATCGATCACCATATTGTTCTTTATCAGCTTGACTTCCAGGAAAGTATAATACGTCTCCTAATTGCAATTGACTACCTGTCCTCAGATCAAAATTTAGAACTTCCTGGTTATATCCCATCTGCATGCCATCGTCGCACAAAAGGCTTATAGAGGTGCATACACTGAGTACATTACCGGTGATGAAGTAATTGAACGAATAACCGTAACTCTTACCGGTGTCCCTTGAAACACATCCTTTGCAATAGCTGAAATTTGATATGAAGTCATCAAGCAGAATATTATTTATTCTATCAGCAGTGCTATTATCTGTTCCCGCTACCACCCTTATCGCCTCCAGATCACTATTCTTTAGGTGATAGCCTTGAATTTTATAGTTGCCCGCTTGATGAAATCCACTATCATATGCCAGTCTCAGACGTGCCGTTCGCAGATATTCGAACTGATTATCCCATTTAAAATGTGCTACCACCGGCAGTGAGCTATACGGATGACTGATATTAGTATTAGCCTTTTTCAGTGATACAATATATTGTCTGCCCTTACTATTACGCCAAATACCTACCCACACATCGTATTTTTTTTGCTTCAAAGAAAGCTCTTCGGTTACCACGCCTGTTACAGTATTTTGACCGCCTTTACTGCGTAGTATGATACT